>JBILVW010000034.1:0-13197 GCA_044370205.1 Pirellulales bacterium
TGAGCAGCTGGCGGTTGCAGAAGGCGTAGTTGGCGGCGGCCCGCATGGCGCCGAGATAGTGACGGCCCTCCGGACTCTCCACCGGCGCGCAAACGAGCTGCCGGTCGGGCAACTCCAGGCCATACTTGGCGGGGGCATTCCGCAGGGACCGCAGCGCGTCGTCGCACACCTGGTAGCCCAGGCCCCGCGAACCCGAGTGGATGAGCACGCAGATCTGGCCGGCATGCAGCCCGAAGGCGGCGGCCGCCCGCTCATCCTCTACGCGATCGACCACCTGCACCTCGATGAAGTGGTTGCCGGCGCCGACGGTGCCGCACTGATCGGCCCCGCGGGTGAGGGCCCGGTCGCTCACGCTCTCGGGCACCGCCCCCTCGATCATGCCCTCCGCTTCGGCGCAGGCGATGTCATCGGCCGTGGCGAGTCCGCGCTGCGCGAGAAACGGCACGCCCTCGGCCATGAGCGTCCGCAGCTCCGTGGGCGTGAACAGATATTTGCCCCCCTGCCCCACGCCCACGGGCACGTCGCGGATCAGCTGATTGACGAGCTGCACGAGCGTGGGCTGCACGTCGGCGAGCGTGAGGTTCGTCCGCACCAGGCGGACGCCGCAGTTGATGTCATAGCCCACGCCGCCGGGCGACACGACGCCGCCGGCCGCCGGATCGGTGGCACACACGCCGCCGATGCAAAAGCCGTAGCCCCAATGGATGTCGGGCATCGCGAGGCTGGCCTGCTGGATGCCGGGCAGAAAGGCGACGTTGGCCACCTGCTCGGGCGCCCGGTCGCTGCGAAGCTGCGGGATCAGCCGCTCGTCGGCGAAGATCAGGCCATCCACCCGCATGCCCGGCTTGTACGACTTCGGGATTCGCCAGGTGCAGTCATCGACCCGCTCGAGCGGGCCTTCGAAGCCCCGCGCCGTCGCTGACTCGATCGGTTCGCCCATCTGCCTGCTGCTCGTTGCTGAAGAAAGCCCGGAGCGGAAGCGACGGGACACGCGTCGCCCCTCCGCACCCCGACATCCTACGCCTCATCAGATATCGACGATGAAAAAGGCTTCCCAGCCATCGGCCTCGTGTCGCACATCCAGCTCGTGCTGCGTGATCGCCTTCACCTCGTGGGCCAGCAGATGCCGGGCGGGGTCATAGCGCTCGCCCCGCGCCGTTGCCCGCAGCCCATCCGGCTGAACGTCGATCGCAAACTCGCAAAACAGCATCCGCCTCAGTTCGAAGGCGGCATGCAGCTCGCTCACGAAATCAAAGAGCAGCCACGTCGGGTCGCTGCCGGCGATCGTGAACGACTCGGACGCTTCTGCACGCACCTGCGACGGATCACCCGCGATGACGGCCGTCAGGCCGCGGCCGGCATCGGCAAGCAACGCCGGGAACGACCCCGCCCGTACGCGGATTCCGAGATCGGCCGTGTGCTCGCAGATCTCATACATCGACTCGGGCTCTCACCGCTTTCGCCGCACCGCTTTCTTGGCGGACACTTTCTTCGGGACTGACTTCTTCGCGGCCGGCTTTTTCGCAACCTTCTTCGTGGCAGCCCCACGCTTGGCCGCAGCTTTCCGGGACGGCTTCGCCGCGGCCTCGACTTCGTCGAGGAAGTCGTTGGCCATGTCCGTCAGGTCGCCGATCGACAACGGCTCCACCTCGTCGAGGATGAAGAGCGACAGCTCGCCCCGCTGCTGGGCGGCCATCAGCGTCTGGTATTCGGCGAGCGAGAGGTCGTCGTGGTCGTCGTCCTCGCTCGTGAGGAACTCGAAGCCCACCCGCTTCTTGGCGTCCCAGCCGTCGATGTGAAACGCCACGCCGTATTCCCGGAACGTGAGGTTCCGCATGACGGCGTAGCCGCGTTTCTTGAACAGGCGGGCGAGCAGGTCGCAGCCCTCGGTTTCGGACAGGATGTCGGACATGAAAAATCGCCTCGCGACCTAGGGGGTGAAGGATCGAACAGTCGCCGCGAATCTCACCGGACGACGAGGGGAAATTAGGCTTCCACGGGCATCGCGGTCAACCAGCGGATTCGGGCACGGTCGCCAGAGGCTGTCGGGCTCGACGGAAAGTGTCCGCGAAGCGGGGCTTCTCTCCCGCGGGTGTCGCTCCGCAACTTGCCCCGGCAGGGCGCCTCGGCGAACGATGATTCCCGGCTTGGTGACAAGAGGGCAACGCCAGGCCGTTCACGCAATGTCATGGAGGGCATCATGCGTACCGTGCAATGGGATCGCCTCATCCAGGCGCTCGTGCTGATCCGGCTGGGTCAGGAACTCGGAACCGACTCGCGTCTCGCGCAGGCGGTTCACGACGTGGTTCACGCCCTGCTCGCACTCGGGCAGTGACGGTGACTGGGTCGGACTAGGGCTGACAGCCGCGATCGCCATATTGTATAGGTTCATCCATACGTCAGCACCTGGAGAAGAACGAAGAGAACCTATGGCAGAGACCTTCTTCCAAGCTACGAATACCCTGGCCCTTGTGGCCTGGATCGCCCTGGTGATCTTTCCGGGGAAGAAACTCGTCTCCGGCGTGCTGTGCGCCGTGGTCGTCCCGGGATTGCTGGCTCTGGCCTATGCCGCGGTCATCGGCTGGAAACTGGCGAGCAACGGCCCGCCGCCTGGAGACGTCATGACGCTCGCGGGGCTACGGGACGTGTTCAGCGACGACTGGGTCTTCGCCGCTGCCTGGACGCACTATCTCGTGTTCGACATGGTCGTCGGCGCCTGGATCGCCCGGGACAGCGTGAAACTGGGGATGCCATGGCTGCTCAGGACGGTGGCCCTCGCGCTGACATTCCTGGCCGGGCCCGTGGGATTTCTCGTGCACATCGTCGGCCGGGGATGGCTCCGAAAGACGATCGGCATCGAAGAGTCGCCCGCCGGAGCGGCATGAGTACGCCGCTCCCTGCCCCGGAGGCCCCCCATGACCGGCCCACTTCTGCACACGTGGAACCTGAACCGATGAACTACTACGGCTTGGGCTTGGCGGTGTTGGCGTCGATCCTGTGGGGGCTGACGTACTGCCTCGATGAACGGGTGTTGTCGAGCCTGTCGGTCTTCAAGCTTTATTTCCTGCACTGTCTGTGTGGCGTGCTCGTTGCGGGCGTGATCATGCTCGTCCAAGGGGCTTCGCCGGCGTCCCTGCTCACGTTCGACACGGCCAAATCGAGCCTGCCGTTAAACGACAAAACCGGTCCGAAGCAGCCCGACTGGTACTTCGAGAACGGGCTCCTCGTTTACACAGCCGCCTACCATCTCAAACGCGGATTCTGCTGCGGCTCCGGCTGTCGGCACTGTCCCTATGAGCCCCGGCACATCGAGGGCAACACCAAGGTTTCCTCATGACTGCCTATCGCGACCAAGATGATGACGATTGGGACACCGGAGATGATCACGGTGACGACTCAGACGATGGCGAGCCGACAGTGCCGTGCCCCTACTGCCGACGTGACATCCTCGAAGACTCGCCGCGGTGCCCGTACTGCGAGCGGTATATCTCAGAGGAAGACCATGCCAACCCGAAGAAGCCCCTCTGGGTGATCGTCACGGCAGTGGTTTGCCTGATAATTGCCGCCTGGTTAGCGCTCGCCGTGCTGTAAAGCTGAATCTCCCGCTCGTCACGGTGGTGGTGGCGGTGGCTTGATCTGGCCGCGCCACGGCACAGACGACTTCGGCTTCCGGCCAGTCGGCTTCGCGAACAAGACCGCCACACCCGCCAAAAGCGACAGCACGAGGAGGATCCAGAATCGAGTGGGAATTGTTACGTCTCCTTGAGCGGCTCCACGCACTCGGCCTTGTCTACCCTCGCATTATTGACCAGCGTGCTCACGGGATAGGCCGTCATTTCGTCGGGATGAAATGGCCGCAGGAGTCGAGAGAGCTTCCCGACATCATGCTCCGCGGGGTCGAGCCACGTCTCGAAACTCTCCGGCGGGATCACGACTGGCATCCGCTCGTGAATCGCCATCATCGGCTTGTTGGCGTCGCAGGTCAGGATCGTGCAGGACTCGACTGGCTCGCCCTGTTTGTCCCAGCGGTCCCATAGCCCCCCGATCCCGAACGGGCGGCCTGACTTGAGCCCGATGTAGTAGGGCTGCTTCCGGCCATCCCGGGCCTGCCACTCATAGAAGCCGTCAGCCACGATTAAACATCTGCGGGCCCGGAAGCTCGACCTGAAAGCTGGCTTGGTGGCGGCGGTCTCCGACCGGGCGTTTGCCATCCTGTTTCCGATATCGGGGTCGTCCGCCCAGAACGGAACCAGCCCCCATTGCAGGGCTACAAGTTCGCGTTCATGAGTGCCCGGCTTTTCACGTATAGCCAGAACGAGCTGCGACGGGGCGATGTTGAATCGCTCAGGCAGTGTCGGCGGCGTCTGCACCCCGAACTTCTCGGCAATGACGTCTGCCCGGGACTTGAGCGTGTATCGGCCACACATCGTGAAACTCTGCCCTGCCTGCTTTCAGCCTGCGTTCCCTATTATTCCAGCATTGGCCCTGAGTTTCCGGCCGGAGTAATTCCATGCGAGCGGTCTGGGCGGCTGTTTTGTTGTCTTTATCGGCTCAGGTGGCGACCCAAGAAGCCCTTCGGCCGCTGCTGGACTTCGACGGCCCCGACACCAGCCAGAAATGGCAGGCCGTGAACGACGGCGTGATGGGTGGGATTTCAGACGGCCGGTTCAGGATCACCGAAGAGAAAACGCTGCAGTTCTTCGGCACGCTCTCGCTGGAGAACAACGGCGGGTTTGCTTCGGTCCGAACCAAGCCCACGGAATTAGATATCAAAGCCGGGGACACCATCGTCGCCAGGGTGAAAGGTGACGGCCGCGAGTATGTCTTGAACCTCTACACGAAGAGCCGCCGGATGGCTTTTTCGTACCGGGCTCCCCTGCCGACCACGAAAGACGAATGGACCGAGGTGGCCGTTCCGCTGGTTGATTTCATTCCCACAGCCTTCGGCAGGCGGGTGCAGGGGATGGGACCGGTCGAGCCAAGCCAGATCAACGGGCTGGGGTTCATGCTGGCCGACAAAAAGCCGGGCCCGTTCAAGCTCGAGGTGGGTTGGGTGAAGGTCCGGCCACTTGATGAATAAGACGCCGTAGCTGGCCAAAACCGCTAGTCACCGGCACCCCCCAGTTGTGCTAGGCTGAGATTCATACGCTCCTCCAGCCTCTCCGGAGAGACCTCGATGCGAACCGGCAATCCCGCACTGAACGACAAGACGTTCGAGAACTTTGGCGTCTATCGCCAGGACTATGCCAGCGAGCAGTCGCCGGCCGGTGTCATGACCATCAATGGCACGGCCCAGAAGACCCTCTTTCTGCTGCTGTTGGCGATGGGTGCCGCTTGCTTTACATGGTCCAAGACTTTCGCAGCCGTGGAAGCCAACCCGGCCGCTGCAATGCCTTGGGCTCTGGGCGGCCTTGTTGTCGGGGCGATCACGGGCCTTGTGATCTGCTTCAAGCACACGTGGGCACCTGCTCTCGCCCCGGTCTATGCCTTGGCCGAAGGGCTGTTTCTGGGAGGCATCTCAGCCAGCTTCGAAGCCCAGTACCCAGGCATCGTCATTCAGGCCGTCGGGGGCACATTCGGGACGCTCGCTGGCTTGCTCCTTGCCTACCAGTCCGGACTCATCAAGGCGACCGAGAACTTCAAGCTCGGCATCGTGGCAGCGACCGGCGGAATCTGCCTTGTTTACTTGATATCAATGATCGGGAGCTTCTTTGGGTTTCCGATTCCCTACATCCACGCCGCGGGTCCCATCGGCATTGGCTTCAGCCTTGTCGTGGTCGTGATCGCCGCCCTGAACCTGGTGCTGGACTTCGACTTTATCGAGCAGGCCGCCGAGCGTGGTGCCCCGAAGTATCTGGAGTGGTACGGGGCTTTTGCCCTGATGGTCACGCTCGTCTGGCTCTACATGGAAATCCTCCGGCTGCTCTCGAAGCTCCGAAGCCGTGACTAACCTTCTCTCGGGCTCGCTCTCATTGGCATCCATGTCTATCTCTGCTGGGCTGGCCAGACGCCCGAAGAAAAAGTCGCCCAAGAAGAGGCGTACTTGACCCTCGATGGCGGTTCCGTGGGTTATTTACGGGAGTCGTACACCGGCGGCCCCTACGTGACGAAGATTCTTGCCCGGGATGCCTTTGAGTCACCGTCGCGTCAGGCCCAGATACCGGCCGTCGTGCTCCGGGAACGACTCACGAGCGTTACGGAACCCGCCTACGGTCTCGACGCTGGTTGTCCCCTTTCTCTGGGCCGTGATTGGAGCGAATTTTGACGTTTTGTGCGGAATGACATAATCTTTTTGTGTTATTCCGCGCAGAACATCAAAGCCCGCTGGATGCCATGAAGCCCTCCGGATTCTTCGCCGAGCACCCCGTCTTTACCGTGAATGAAGCCCGTAAGGCGCTGCATCCGGCGGGCGGCCCGCGGGCGACGAGCGCCCTGCTCCAGCACTACGTCCGCACCAGCCGTCTCATGTCGGTCACGCACGGGGTCTACGCGGTCGTGCCCCCCGGCGTGTCTCCCGATCGGTTCCGCGTCGATCCGTTTCTCGCCGCAGCAGCCCTCCGGCCTGACGGTGTCTTCTCATACCACAGCGCGCTGGAACTCTTGGGGGCGTCCCATTCGGTGTGGCGCCGCTGCACGCTCTTCACGTCGCGGCGACGCCCAAGCCTCGATCTCACCGGAGTCGAGGTCGTCTTTGCCGACTTCCCGGTGCCATTCCGCACCGAGCGATCTCAACGCCTGGGCGCCCAGCGCGTGGAGCGGCTCGGCACGATGCTTGTCACGACCGGGCCGGAACGCACGCTGGTGGACGGCCTCCGCTCGCCCGCCGCAGTCGGCGGCCTCGAGGAACTCGAACAGTCCGCAAGCGGTTTTCCAGCCTTGGACATGAAACTGCTCGAGAAGGTGCTCGAGCGTTACGACCTCGCGACCCTGTGGGCGGCCGCCGGCTGGTTCCTGGAACGGTATCGCACCACATTCCACCCGCCGGAGAAGGTGCTCGCCCGATGCGAGCGAAACCGGCCAGCCTCGCCGCATTACTTGGCCCGACGGGAGCGCGGCGGCAAGCTCGCACGACGTTGGAATCTCTACCTGCCGGCAGCCGTCATGGAAGGCGAGCCCGATGAGCGTTAGCCGCGAATATCTGTCCCGTTGCGTTGCAGACTCGGGATACACCGAAAGCGTCCTGGAAAAAGTCATCCGGCTCGGCGAGTTGGCCGGCGACATCGCGAGGCACGGGCTCCTCGGCGAGTGCCTCGCCCTCAAGGGCGGCACGGCCCTCCAGCTCTGCTTCGGGCCGCCATCCCGCATCTCCGTGGATCTCGACTTCAACTACGTAGGCAGTGCGTCTCGGGAACAGATGCTGGCGGATCGCCCGGGCGTCGAGGAGGCGCTTCTGGGGTTGGCGTCGCGTCGCGGCTATGCCATCAGTCGCTCCCGGCCCGAACATGCCGGCGGGAAGATCTTTCTCGGATACCGCTCGGTCCTGGGCACGCCGGACCGCATTGAAGTCGATCTCAACTATCTGTTCCGCACGCCTCTCGAGCCGATTGCAGCCCGTTCTGTGTGGCAGCCGGGCAACCTGGATCGGCCACAGGTCCGCACCGTCGGCCTGACCGAGTTGCTCGTCGGCAAGATGATCGCCCTACTGGCACGAAGCGCGCCGCGGGATCTCTGGGACGTTGTGAACCTGCCGGAGGAGGCCCGCGACCGGCTCCGAACGCCGGCGTTTCGATCGTGGTTCGTGGGCATCGCCTCCGTTCTCAATCACCCGCTGTCGACCTACGAAGCCAACTCGATCGGCCATCGCCTCACGCAATCGGACATCGACGAACAACTCGGCCCCATGCTGACCAGCGGCAAAACGCCCCGCGTCGAGGAACTGGTGACGGCAGTGCGGTCGATCATGGCTCCCCTGCTCCACTTATCGCCGTCAGAGCGTGCGTTCGCGGCAGCCGTGGCCGCTGGCAATGCGCCCGTGGACATGCTGTTTTCGGACGACGCCCGAGCGAGCCGCCTTCTCGCGGAGCATCCAGCCTTGGCCTGGAAACTCGAGAACGTGCGGCGGCATCTGGGCCGCAAGTCCTGACGACTGCGCCGGCCGGCCGACACCGGCGACTATGGCCGTACGCGGATTGGCCGCACATGCCGCACATTGGAAGCCTGCCCTGCCTGCGTGTGGTCCTGCTCACCTATTATTCCGGCATCGGCTGTGGAATTCCGGCAGGAGAAGTCGCATGCGAGCGGACTTGGTGGCTTGTTTGTTGTCAGTATCAGCCCAGTTGGCAACCCAAGAGGCTCTCGAGCCAGTCTTGGACTTCGCTGGTCCGGACACAGCCCAGAAGTGGCAAGCCGTGAACGATGGCGTCATGGGCGGAATCTCGGACGGCCGGGAGTACGTCCTCAATCTCTACGCCAAGAGCCGCCGGATGGCGTTCTCATACAGAGCGCCGCTGCCGACCACGAATGACAAGTGGACGGAAGTACGAGTCCCGCTTGAGGACTTCATTCCCACGGCATTTGGCAGGCGGGTTCAGGGCATGGGGCCAGTCGAGCCGAACCAAATCAACGGCCTGGGCTTCATGCTCAGCGACAAGAAGCCGGGCAAGTTTCGGATGCAGGTCCAGTGGGTGAAGGTCGAGCGAGGCGAGCAATAGCCAAGGGCTCATGGAGCCGGGAACTTCTCTGGCAGTTCATCGGCGTGCGGACGAAGCCGTGTCACGAGCACAGAAGAGTTTTCGATTCCCTTGAGGGCGTGCGTCTCCTGCGGACAAAGATGCAGAAGGTCGCCCGGCCTGAGCTCCAGCGCATGGCCGTCGTGCTCGAAGGAGATGAGCCCCTCGATGCACTGCACCGTGATTTCGCCGCTCGCGCGGTGCGGTGGAATCTCTTTCCCGGCCGGAATGACGAGCCGGATCAGTTCGAGCCCGTCTGATTTCATCAGCGTGGCTGACTTGGCGTCGCCGGCCATCTGCCCGAGCGGCAAGTGAAGAATCTTGTCGGGGGCCGGGCAGGTCTCGATCGTCAACGGCTGCTCGCTCATGAAATGGTGTGCCTCCTCGCACGCCACACTGTCGAATGGCGTGTCGCATGGGATGGGGGACGGTCGGCCGCCTTCGCTCACCTCGGCGTCGATCATGGCGGCGGTCTCGCCATTCGGTCGATTCGGCAGGCCAGAGGCACTCCGCTCCGAAGGCGACATCATCACATCTCCGAGACCAGATACGTTACGTTCGCGCCGACCGCGACGAATCCTACGAATCCAGCCCGGCCAAGGAGCCCGTGAACGCCGGCCGCGCAACCCCGACGGCCGCGATGTCTGGTCTCCCCGTGAGACACTTCGTGCAACTGGCTGCCCCCAAGTTCCGCAAGAATCTCTCCCCAGACAGGCGTCCGGACGGCTTTTCGCGATAGCACGCGCCCCGGGCCAGTTCCCAGCGGAACACTTCCCGGAAGTTCTTCGTGAGCCGTGAGGTGATCGACGCCGTCCTGGCGGCCTGCCCGGACAACGTCAACCTCCGCACGGGCCTGTTCAAGATCCTCGACCGTGCGAGTGTCGCCCAGTGGCCCAAGCTCTTCGTGAACCTCCGGGCCAGCCGCGAGACGGAACTGATGCGGAGCGAGCCGGCCCACGTCGTGCACGCGTGGCTGGGCAACTCCAGGGAGGTCGCCGAGGACCACTACCTCATGGTCACCGACGACGACTTCGAGCGGGCCTCGAAAGGGGCCGCGGGACTCGGTGCGGAAGTCGCCGCCCGGGTGCGGTCACCCGCATCAAGAATTCCGGACCACATTCCGGACCACTCAGTGCAGGCCAGATGCAATCCTGAGCGATCACCCGAAACAAAAACACCTGCACACCCCGCAGATCGCGAGGTGTACAGGTGTTGAGATACCCCCACGGGGAGTCGAACCCCGGTTTTCGGACTGAGAACCCGACGTCCTGGGCCACTAGACGATGGGGGCGTCTAACGCTTTCGTTCTAACAGTGTCGGTTAGGGAGTCAAGCAGTCTTGAAGGGCCGGTGCCGCGGCCCCTAATTCCATTACCGGCCCCGCCGAAAGGGCTCGGGGGGGCGGGGCCAGCGGCGGCCCAGGGCGAGGCCCGCCGCTGCCGCGGCGAGGGCGGCTGCGGCCGTGAGCAGAAGCCGGCGCCGCCCGCCGGCTCGCTCGGCTCGCTCCGTCTGCTCGACAGCCAGCGCCGCCTGCAGCTGCTGGGTCGCCGTGTGCAGCGCCGCCCGATCTACACCCCGATCCACCGCCGGCTCGCCCGACGGCATGAGTCCGTCGGCATCCGACCAGGCCAGCGGCGACGGGCCATGCCGCGAGCCTGGCGCGATCGCCCCCTCCGCCACCTCGACGGCCCGCAGTAATTCCTGGGGCGTTGCATATCGGTCGGCCGGCGACTTCTCGAGCAGCTTGCCGATGATGGCCCGCACCGCTGCAGGTGCATCGGGCCGCGCTGTGTCCAGGGGCGGCAGCGGGTCCCGAATGTGGGAAAGCACCACGCTCATCGCCGTCGGCCCCGTGAACGCCGGCCGACCGGCGAGCAGGTGATACGCGGTCGCACCGAGCGAGTAGAGATCGCTCCGCACGTCCACGGACTTGCCCTCCCCCTGCTCCGGGCTCATGTAGAGCGGCGTGCCAAGCGTCATGCCCGACTGCGTGAGCTCAAGACTCTCCGAGACGACGCGAGCCAGACCGAAGTCGGCCACCTTGACCTCGCCGGCTTTTGTCACGAGCAGGTTCTCGGGCTTGATGTCGCGATGCACGACGCCCCGCTCGGCCGCCCGCGCGAGCGCCGAACCAACCTGCCCGAGCACCGCCAGCGTCTGCGGCGCGTCGAGCGGCCCCCGGGCGAGCAGCCAGGTCTTGAGCGACGGGCCGGCAACGTATTCCTCCACCAGCATGTGGATGCCGTCGATGCAGGCCACCTCGTGGATCTGCACGATGTTGCCGTGCACGAGCGCGGCCGCGGCGCGGGCCTCCTGCTCGAATCGCTGCACCGCCCCCGGATGCCGCAGCGTCTCCGGCCGCAGCATCTTGATCGCCACGGGTCGGCCCAGCGAGACCTGCTCGGCGAGATACACGTCGGCCATCCCGCCGCTTCCCAGCCGCCGCACCAGCCGGTATCCTCCGATTCGCTCGCGCATCATGAGATGCAGTATCTCCCGCCGTTTCCAGGCGGGCAAACCCGAGGATTCACCATGCCCAAGCCCAGCGCCGCAGACCTCCAGAAGGCCGCCAAGGATCTCGACCTCGCCAACTTCAACTACGAGATCACGCTCGACACCACGCTGGGCCCGATCCGCCTCACGCTTGATCCGGCCGTCGCGCCGGGCCACGTCCGCAACATGGTGGCCCTCGCCGAGAGCGGCTTCTATGACGGCGTGCCGTTCCATCGCATCATCAAGGGCTTCATGATCCAGGGGGGCTGCCCCGAAGGCACCGGCACCGGCGGCCCCGGCTACAAGATTCCCGCCGAGTTCAACAAGACGCCGCACGAGCCGGGCGTGCTCTCGATGGCCCGCACCAACGACCCCAACTCCGCCGGCAGCCAGTTCTTCCTCTGCCTCGAGCGGGTGCCCCACCTCGATAATCAATACACCGTCTTCGGCCGCACGGCCGACCAGGCGAGCCTCGACGTCGTGAAGGCGATCGGCAGCGTGCGGACCGGCGCGGGTGACCGCCCGGTCGAGCCCGTCGTGATCAAGAAGGCGACGGTCAACCGGATCCCGAAGCAGAAGTGATCCGGGCGGGAGAGCGGCCGCGCCGGGTTATTCCCGGCGACGGCCGCCGAAGATCGTCTTGAGGCCGAAGAGCACCAGCGCCAGTCCTCCGGCTGCCGAGAGCAGCGCCGGGCCGTTGGCGAGCGGATTCAGGAGTTGCATGAGTTCGGCCTGCGGGTCCGCGGCCGGTGGAGGCTGCGGTGGCATCGGAGGCGGCGCAAGCTGGGCCACGAGCCCCGTCGGTGCCGGCACGTGCATCGCCCGCTGCACGCTCACCTCCGCATCGGCCGAGGCGAGCCGCGTCGTGGCGTCGGATTCGCCGAGTCCGCGGTCGATCGCGCGGGCGTCGGAAAACTCGGCGATCGGCGTGGGCGTGAAGCCCTGCGAACCGGTCGCCGCGAGAAAGGCCCGCACCCGCGGGGCGCAGCTGCCGATCGTGCGACCGTCGTTCTGCCCGAAGAGCACGCCGGCGAGCTCACCCTTCGCGTTGAAGATCGGTCCGCCGGAGTCACCCTGGCGGGCCTTCGCCACCAGCTCCACGAATTCCTTCGGATAGCCGGTGCCGGGCGAGAGATAGTCGGTGCAGGCGCCGGTCTGTTCGCGGTAGGAGCCGCGGCCGAAACCCGCGATCGTGAGCGGCTCGCCAATGGTCGCCGCCTCGGAGGCGACACTCACGGGCGTGGCCTTCGGCTTCCAGATCACGACGGCGGCGAGGTCCCAGGCCTCGTCCCAGCGGACGACCGTGCCCGCCGACTGAAAGCCGTCGGGGAACTGCACCAGCACCGCCGCACGACTGTCGCGGACGACGTGCCAGTTGGTGAGCACGAGCCCCTGCGAACGGTTCACGTCCACGAGCACGCCCGAACCGAGCGATGTGCCGGCCTGCTCCGGCGCCACGATCCGCACGACGGCCTCATGCGGCGTGTGGCCCGTGAGCACGTAGTCGGCGACGAGTTCGGGATCCCACGTCGTGGCTGGGCTTCCCGCCTGCCCCCAGCCCCACCAGGCCGTCTGGCCATGAGCAGCCGGCGGCGCTGACCAGAGCGTGGCAACCACGCAGCCGATCGCAAGCAGCTGAATGGTGCGTCGCATGGCTGGGGTTCCACTCCCGGGGATCAGGCGATCATCGCGGCACGCCTCGCACTGCCTGGCGGCGGATCTCTCGATCGAGGATCCGCTGCAGCAGTTCCCGCCGGAGCTGTTCACGTTCAGCTTCAGGCGTCGAGGAAGACGCGGGTCTCGCCGGTGGCCCGAGCAGGCCTTTTTGATGGGTGATCATGCCGACGCTCCTGTCGTCAGACGGCTGCCGGACCCAGCCGCAAGAACGAGGAATCGGCCGCGGACGCCGGGTGAATCCAGCGGACCGCCGAGGCGTGGCACGACCCGCACGACCGTCACAGATTCAAGGAGATCCCCCGGCTTGCGCCCCGCATACAAGCCCTGAGCGTAAGCGAGGGGATCCCGATACAAGCCCT
>JBILVW010000330.1:0-3758 GCA_044370205.1 Pirellulales bacterium
TGAAGCGGCACTGGCTGACGCAGGTGTGGGCAAGCCCGCCGGAGCAGCTCGTCGCCGCAGCCGCCGACTACGACGCGCTCGCGAAGATTCGCGATGGGATCGACGACCTCATCCCGCGCAGCCTCGTCTTCAACGACCGGCCCAAGATGCGCGACAGCTTCGTGATGCTCCGCGGCGCCTACGACAAGCCGGGAGACAAAGTCGAGCGCGGCACGCCCGCCTTCCTGCCGCCGCTCGCAGTCGAGGAGGGCAAGACGCCCTCGCGGCTCGATCTCGCCCGGTGGCTCGTGTCGAAGGAGCATCCGCTCACGGCCCGCGTGGCGGCCAACCGGCTCTGGCAGCAGTTCTTCGGCACGGGCCTCGTGAAGACCCACGAAGACTTCGGCCTCCAGGGGGAGCCGCCGAGCCACCCCGAACTGCTCGACTGGCTGGCGGCGGAATACCGCGATGGCGGCTGGGACACTCGCAAGATCGTGCGGCTGATCGTGACGAGCGACGCCTTCAAGCGGTCGGGCGTGGTGCTGCCGCAGCAGCTGGCCCGAGATCCCGAGAACCGGCTCTTGTCGCGGGGCCCGCGAATCCGTCTCGACGCCGAGCAGATCCGCGACCAGGCGCTGTATGTGTCGGGGCTGCTCGTGCCGACGATGGGCGGCCGCGGCGTGAAGCCCTACCAACCCGACAACATCTGGGAGCCGGTGGGCTTCGCCGGCTCGAACACGCGGACGTATTACCGCGATTCCGGCGATTCGCTCTACCGCCGCAGTCTCTATACGTTCTTGAAGCGGACGGCCCCGCCGCCGTTCATGTCGAACTTCGACGCGCCCAACCGCGAACAGTTTTGCGCCCGCCGCGAGCGGAGCAACACGCCGCTGCAGGCATTGCAGCTGATGAACGACGTGCAGCATATAGAAGCGGCGCGGGCGCTTGCCGCACGGACCCTGGCCGCGAGTGCCGTCGATGACGCCGGCCGGATCGGCTGGCTCTTCGCGACGGTGCTCGCCCGCGCTCCCGAGCCGGGCGAGGCCAGGCTCGTGGCCGATTCACTCGCCGCACACCGTGAGCGTTACAAGTCCGACGCGGCCGCCGCCGGCAAGCTCATCCGCATTGGCGACTCCGAGCCGCCGACCCACGTGGAGCCGGCCGAACTCGCCGCCTGGACGCTCGTGGCCAACACGGTTTTGAATCTCGATGAAGCCCTGACGAGGAACTAGCGCCATGCACGGAATGAATCCCGCCTTCGATGCGTTTCGCACGGCGATGGCCCGCCGGGCGTTTCTCCGCAACTCGGGCGTGGGCGTGGGGGCCGCGGCCCTCTCGCTGCTCGAATCGCGGGCGTTCGGCGCGGCGGCCACCGCGCCGGCCGGGGCCAAGACCTCCGGCCGCGTTCACCCGCCGCTTCCCGGGTTTCCGCACCATGCCCCGAAGGCGAAGAGCATCATCTACATCCATCTCAATGGCGGCCCCTCCCAGATCGACCTCTGGGACTACAAGCCCAAGCTCGCCGACTACTTCGACAAGGACATCCCGCCGAGCGTCCGCGGCGAGCAGCGGCTCACGACGATGACGAGCGGTCAGGCCCGGTTTCCGGTGGCCCCGTCGAAGTTCAAGTTCGAGCAGGTGGGGAAGTGCGGCCGGTGGATCTGCACCGAGCTCCTGCCCTACACGGCGAAGATCGTCGACGAGATCGCGCTCGTGAAGACGGTGCACACCAACGCGATCAATCACGACCCGGCCTGCACGTTCGTGATGACCGGCAGCGAGGTGCCCGGCAAGGCGAGCCTCGGCAGCTGGCTCTCCTACGGCCTCGGCAGCGAGAGCGACGATCTGCCCGCGTTCGTCGTCTTCACGCCGCTCCCCGACATCAATCCCAGCCAGGCGATCTTCACGCGGATGTGGTCGAGCGGGTTTTTGCCGACGCGGTTCACGGGCGTGGCTCTGCGCGGCTCGGGTGATCCCGTGCTCTACATCCAGAATCCGGAGGGCGTGACGCGGGCCGACCGCCGGCGCACGCTCGACACGCTCGCCGCGCTCAACGCCCGCGGGTTCGAGCGGTATGCCGACCCGGAGACGCAGACGCGGATCGCGCAATACGAGATGGCCTTCCGGATGCAGGCGAGCGTGCCGGACCTCGTCGACATCTCCGACGAGAGCGAGGCCACGCTCCAGATGTATGGCGACGACGTGAAGAAGACAGGCTCGTTCACGCACAGCCTTTTGCTTGCCCGACGGCTCGTGGAGCGGGGCGTGCGGACGGTGCAGATCCTCCACCGCGGCTGGGATCAGCACGGCAACCTGCCGAACGACCTCCGCGCCCAGTGCCTCGACACCGACCAAGCCACCGCCGCGCTCGTGCAGGATCTCCGGGCCCGCGGCCTCCTGGACGAGACGCTCGTCGTCTGGGGGGGCGAGTTCGGCCGCACGGTCTATTCGCAGGGCACGCTCACGAAAGACAACTACGGCCGCGACCACCATCCCCGCAACTTCTGCATGTGGATGGCCGGCGGCGGCGCGAAGGGGGGCGTGTCGTACGGCGAGACCGACGACTTCAGCTACAATGTGGTTGAGAACCCGGTGCAGGTGAACGACTTCAACGCCACGATCCTGCACCTGATGGGGATCGACCACGAGCGGCTCACGTTCAAGTTTCAGGGCCTCGATCAGAAACTGACCGGCGTCGAGCCACAGCGGGTCGTGCACGAGATCCTCACGTGAAAGACCGCCACAAGGCCCGCCGCGAGCCGGGTCAACCAAAGCGTCAGACTACAGCCGCCGGCGGCATCGTCGGCGTGTTTCGCCGCTCGGCCCGCGGCCACGGATTCGTGAGGCCGCTCGACACCCCGGCCGGCGACAAGTCGCAGGACATCCACATCGCGGCCACCGCGACGCTCGACGCGGCCAGAGGCGACACCGTTCGCGTGCGGCTCTCCAAGACCCACGATGTCCGCCGTCCCGGTCCCGCGGGCGAGATCGTCGAGATCGTGAAGCGGCGAACCACACGATTCGTCGGCTCCTACTTCGAGGCGGCGAACCTGGGCTGGGTGCAGATCGACGGCACGGGCTTCGGCCGTCCAGTGGCCGTGGGTGACCCCGGGGCCAAAGGCGTACAGCCACATGACAAGGTGGTCGTGGAGATGGTGCGATTCCCCACGCACCTCCGCGACGGCGAGGGCGTGATCGTCGAGGTGCTCGGCAAGGCGGGCGCGGCCGGCGTCGACACGCTCACGATCATCCACGAGTTCGCCCTGCCCGGCGCATTTCCCGAGGCGGCCCTCGACGATGCCCGGGCCCAGGCGGAGCGGTTCGATGAAAAGGTGCCGCCGGGCCGCCGCGACCTCACCGATCGCACGATCGTGACGATCGACCCGGTCGATGCCCGCGACTTCGACGATGCGATCTCACTCGAGCGGGTGGAGCGCGGCCACTGGCTCCTCGGCGTGCACATCGCCGACGTGTCGCACTTCGTCCGCGAGGGCTCGCCGCTCGATCAGGAGGCGAGGAATCGCGGCACGAGCGTCTACCTGCCCGATCGTGTGATCCCGATGATCCCCGAGATCGTCTCGAACAACCTCGCCAGCCTCCAACCCGACAAGGTGCGGTATGCCCGCACCTGCTGGATCGAGTTCAGCCCCGATGGCGTGCCCGTGCATACGGCGGAGGAGCGGTCCGCGATCAAGAGCCGCCGCCGCTTCACCTACGAGGAGGTGGACGTCTTCCTCGCCGACCCCGACACACCCGCCGTGGCGATGACACCCGAAGTG
>JBILVW010000331.1:0-3745 GCA_044370205.1 Pirellulales bacterium
ACCCGCGAGGTCGCGCTGCCGAAATACCAGTTGCCACCGACGTCGTCCTCGCGCTCGAGGGCCTCGGCGTCGATACGAGCAGCGCGGAGGTTCTTCAGCGCCGTGAGCCCCGAGGGGCCGGCACCGATCACGCACCAACGTCCGGCGGGGTCACCTGCAGACATGGCGCACCAGCGCGGCGGCGAGCCGCGCGAGATCGTCGGCGGTGTGGTGCCACGAGAGGCTCGCCCGCACGAGGCTCTTGCCTTGCGGCACGCTCGGGGGGCGGATGGCCGGCACGAAGAAGCCCTCGACCGCGAGCGCCCCCGCGACCGCGACGGCCTGCTCGGCGCCGCCTACCACGACCGGCACGATCTGCCCGCCGCAGGCGGCGACGTCGAGGCCTTCCGCGACGAGCCGATCGCGGAAGGCGGAGGCTTGGGCGAGCAGCTCGCGCCGCCGCTCGGGTTCGATGGCGAGGAGCTCGATCGCCCGGCAGGCGGCAGCGGCCACGGCCGGCGGATGGGCGGTGGAGAAGATCCAGGCCCGCGCGGTATGCCGCAGCCAGCGGACGAGCTCCGCGTGCCCGGCCACGAATCCGCCGGCTGCACCGAGGGCCTTCGAGAGCGTGCCCACGCGGACATGCACGCCGGCGGCGCAGCCCGCCGCCTCGACCAAGCCGCTGCCACGCGCCCCGAACACGCCGGTGGCATGGGCCTCGTCGACCATGAGCATCGCCCCATGCCGGGCCGCGACCGTGCAGAGATCGGCCAGGGGAGCGATCGTGCCGTCCATCGAGAACAGCGAGTCGGTGACGACGAGCCTGCGCCGGGTGGTGCCGGCGGCCGCGAGCAGGCGGTCGAGGGCCGCCACGTCGCGGTGCGGGTAGATCGCCACCTCGGCTCGTGCGAGTCGGCAGCCGTCGATGATGCTCGCGTGGTTCCGCTCGTCGCTGGCGATCAGGTCGCCGGGACCGACAAGCGCCGCGATCGTGGCCGCGTTGGCGGCAAAGCCGCTGGGAAACGTGACGGCCGCGGGCACGTCGAGGAGGCCCGCGACCGCGGCCTCGAGCCGCTCGTGGGCCGGTGAGTGGCCGCTCACCAGGGGGCTCGCCCCCGCCCCGAACCCCTCGGCGCAGGCGGCCTTTGAGGCGGCCTTCGTGAGCCGCACGTCGCCGCAATAGCCAAGGTAGTCGTTGGAGCCGAAGTTCACGAGCCGGCGGCCGTCGAGCTCCACCTCACGGCCCTGGCGTCCGCTGCGGACGCGGTGCGGCCGTTCGAGGCCGGCCCGGCGGACCGCGGCGAATGATTCCGCGACCCAGGCGAGCGGCGCGGGCAAGGGTCCGGCTGTCGTAGGCGGTGCGGACGCAGGGGGCTCGAGGCGGCAGGTCATGAGGGCATTATGACCTGTGGCCGCGGCGGATCGACTGCCCGGCCGCTAGCCGCCGCCGGAGCGGCGTCGTTGCCATGCGCGAAACAGGATCGCGGCCACACCGAGGCCGCCCAAGGCGAGGGCCGAGGGCTCGGGCACCATGGACATTGGAATGTCGGCGGCCGCCAGCGGCCCGTTCCAGATCCGTAGCAGACTGATCCGGCCCGCGGGGCTGAACTCTGCACCACCGGTGTTGTCGCGGAAAAATTGCAGCGTGCCGCTGGGAGACCGGCCGTGCCCCGAGTTGTCCGACATCTGCAGCACTGGAGTGCTCACGCCATTGACGTAGCCGGTGACCTGGTTGGTGGTGCCGTTTCGAGTGAGGACGAAATCGACGAATGTGTCGGCGCTGATCGATCCTCCCTTGTTCTCCCCGTCATCATAAAAATTGAACATCCCGTTGGTGACATACATCCCGGTGTCGACATCGGCGAAGGTGATCAACCGCCGATAACTCGACACGTCGCTGAACTGGAACCGCATACCGATCGAGTAGTTGCCAAACGCGCCGCCGGCGTTCAGCGGGAGCCCCGACACACTCAACCCGGTGCCGGGCAGGGTGGCACCATTCCAAAACCACCCCGCGTCGCTGGCCGTGCCGGTAACGAAGCCCGTCGAACCTGTCGAAGCCACGACGCCCAGGCTGCCGAGTGCCTGGGTGCCGGTGACGGCGTTTGTGAAGGATCCGGTGGTGAGGATGTAGTCGCCGATCAAGGTCGGCGGCGCGGCGTGGGCGAGCGAAGTGGCCAAGGCCACGGTGATCGCGGCGACAAGCAGCCGGGCACTTCGGAACCGCGGCACGGGCGGGGCGTGTTCAGCCATGACGTTCCAGACCCAGGGAGTTCGGCAAAAGGGGCTTCGAGATCCCCCAATCCTAGCGAGAAATCCGTCTATCGATTGCGAGTTTTGCGTAAGCGTTTCGTGAGCGGCGATTGCCCACGCCGCGGCTCATCGGGCCATCTTTACCGGGGTCGGGGCGGGGCCGCGTGGGCGAGCTTTTCGATCGTGCGAAACTCGGCGGCCGTCACCGGCTGCACCGACAGGCGGCTGCCGCGGCGCAGCAATTCCATGCCGGCCAGGGCCTTGATGCCCCGGAGCTCCTCGAGGGAAAGCTCCCGCGGGAAAATCTCGACCAGCCGCACGTCGACCCGCGACCAGATCGGGTTGTCGGGCCCGGCCTTGGGGTCGTGGTAATCGCTTGTGGGATCCCAGGCGGTGGCGTCGGGGTAGGCCTCGCGGACCACCTCGACGATGCCGGCGACCGCCGATGGCGTGGCGTTGGAGTGATAGAAGAGCGCCCGGTCGCCGCTGCGCATCGCGCGGAGGAAGTTGCGGGCCTGGTAGTTGCGGACGCCCTCCCAGCCCGTCGTCCGGCCCTTGGCGCGAGACAGGTCCTGGATCGAGAACACGTCGGGCTCGCTCTTGATCAGCCAGTAGTGCATGATGCATCGTCCGGGTTCGGATCGGCGTCCATTCGGTGCCCAGCATGATATCGCTCGTGCTTAGAACGTCGCGATCGCTGCGGGCTGCTTTGGTGGCCGGCGTGCTCGCGGGGCTTGGCGGCACGGCTCGGGGCCAAGTGTCGGTCGTGGAGCAGTTCGCCATCGAGGGCACCGTCGAGTCGGTCGCCGGTGGGCGGGTGACGGTTCGCGACGCGGTAGGCCAGCGGCATGAGGTTCGCGTGCAGCCCCAGGGGGAGCGCGGTGTGCCGCTCGCCGACGGCCGCTTGCTCGAGTTTCCGGCCGACGTGCGCGTGACCGGTGGGTTCGACGTCGCCAAGCTCAAGCCGGGGCAGGTGGTGACCTTCGCCGGGCGGCTGAACCGGCTCGGCAAGTCCGACGGCGAACTGGCCGCCATCACGCTCATCGACGCCACCGGCGCCACGATCGGCGTGACCATGCCGGCCGAGCCCGAGAAGGCGGCGGAGTTCGCCGCCTGCACGGTCACCGCGGCGGTGAAGTCGGCCGCCAAGGGCCGGCTCGTCATCGAACTCCCGCAGGACAAGGCCTTCCACCGCAAGACGGTGCTCGCGTTCAAGGTGGCCGAAGATGCCGCCACCCGGCTGGAAAGCGGCGATCTCAAGCGGATCGAGCCGGGGGCCACGGTGACGCGGCTGGAGGCGGTGCGGCTCAGCAGCGGCGACATCGTGGCCAAGACGCTCGTGGTGGAGACGGCAGCGGCCGCGGCCGTCAAAGAGAAGGGGGACGAGAAGCTCGCCAACAAGTACCGGGCCCTGTCCGACGAGCCGAAGCAGGAACCTCGGCTTGTCCGCTCGGCCCACTTCGCCTTCCTCACCGACGTCTCCCCGCGGGAGGCGGCCGTGATCCTCAACAAG
>JBILVW010000035.1:0-13126 GCA_044370205.1 Pirellulales bacterium
CGGCAAAAGTCTCGTCGCGGTGGGCCGCGGCGGCCCAATGCTCCTCGAGCGTTTGCCGACTCCCTCGCCTTTCCTTCTCGGTTGACGAGCCAGTCCACCGATCACGTCGCAGGAACACGGATGTTCATTGCACGCTCCGCAGCGAGGATCACCAGGGCCCGCACGCTCTTCGTGCTGCTGGCGTTGCTCCCGTGCATCGCGCTGGTGGCCTGGGCCGTCCACCGCCGATCGACCGCCCATCGCGACGCCGTGCAGCTCGGCTGGCAGCGGCAGCTCGGCCTCCCACTCGCCGTCGCGGCGATCGATCATCCGCGGCCGGGCGTCGTGCGTGGATTCGACTGCGTGATCAACGCTGCCGATGGAGGCCCCGCCCTTTCGGCGCCGCAGATCGAAGTGGAAACGACTACGAACGAGCTTCGCCTGCGGATCGATCGGCTCCGATGCAATGCGACTGCCGCGGCGGTGCTTGCGGGCGTGGCCCGTGAGTGGCTCGAGCGGAGCGCCCGCTACGACCGCAACTGCGTGATCGAGGTGGCCGACTTCGCCTGGGAAACGGCCGAGCCGGATGAACCGACGACACTCAAAATCGAATGCGTGGCCCGCGCCGGCACCCGTGCCGTGCGGATCGTGAGGCTCGGTGCCGCCGACACGCCTGACGAGGTCCGGGTCGTGCGGGCGACCGATACGCCAGCCGGTGGCAGCACGCCCGACGAACGATCGGCGGTTCGATTCGAGGTCGAGGCCGACTGTCGCCGCCCGCTCCCGTTTGCGATCCTCGCGGCCTGCGCCGCCGGCTCTCCTCCCGATCGGCTCGACGCCGGCTCGCATGCCCGCGTGACCGGCACGCTGCGGGCCACAGGCAACGCGGACGGTTGGAGCGGCACCGCCCATGGACTGGTCGAACGGGTCGATCTCGCCGCGCTCACGGCAGCGCTCGCCGGAGGCGCCTCTGCCGAGGCGACGATCTCCGTGAACGAACTCCGCTGGTCGGCAGATCGAATCGACACCTGCGACCTCGGCTGCGCTGCAGGGCGTGGCGAGGTCGGACAGCAGCTGCTCGAGTCATTGGTGGCCACGCTCGGCTGTCGCCCCGGGGCGGCCTACGGCCCAGCCGATGGCCGGAGACGGAGCTTCGACGCGGCTGCGTGGCGGCTTCAGATCGACGGCCGCGGCGCAGAGCTCCAGGCCGGCCCCGGCCTCGGTGGCGGACTGGCCACCCTCGGCGGCCAATCGCTCGTCGATCCGCCCGCAGGAGCTTTTCCGGCCGAGCGGCTCGCCTGGCTCATGGCCCCGCGTGGCTCGACCTTCGTGCCTGCCGGCGGCCCCGGCGGCTGGCTCATGTCGATCCTGCCGAAATCGGGCAAACGCGGCCAATAGACTCGTTATTCCCCAACGATTCCCCACCGCGGGGGGCTGCTCGCGGATTTGACGCTTTCTTGACACGTGCCGGACCCAAAATGGACGGCTTCCCGATGGCAAAACAGCCCCGGGACGTCAGAGTAGTGTCGGTTTTCAGGATGCCGTCCAAGCGGGCGGCCCGGCCACATTCGTCTCTGCGACGGAACCACACCCCATGACACCTCCGAGCACGCTCCTCGAAACGCCCGCAAACCAGACCGACGACCTCGAGTTTGGCCGCACGGCCATCGTGGAAACGGAGCCCGTATCCGCAGAGCCGCGGCACGACGGCCGCCGTGACGGCAGCGTGCAACTCGACTGGCCGGTCCTCATTTGGATCGGCGGCATCCACCTGGCGGCACTGTTCGCGCCGCTCTATTTCACCTGGTCGGGGCTGGCGATCTGCCTGGCGCTCTACTGGGTGACCGGCGGTCTCGGCGTCTGCCTCGGCTACCACCGGCTGCTCACCCACGGCAGCTTCCAGACGTTCGCACCCGTGCGGTTCATCTTTGCCTTCCTCGGCGGCATTTCGGGTGAAGGATCGGCGATCGACTGGGTGGCCAACCACCGCAAGCACCACGCCTTCAGCGATCACGACGGGGATCCGCACACGCCCCGAGACGGCGGTCTGTGGGCCCACATGCTCTGGCTCTTTCCTCGCCATACCGCTGAGGAGCTGACCGCGCACGTGCAGCGGTGGGCACCCGACCTCGCCCGAGACGGTGGCGTGCGATTCCTGCACCAGACGTTTCTCCTCTGGCACTTCCTCATCGGTGCCGCGCTGCTGGCGAGCGGCTGGTCGCTGTATGGCCGCGACGTGGGCATCTCCTGGCTGCTCTGGGGCCTGGCCGTGCGGATGGTGATCGTGTTCCACGTGACCTGGTTCGTGAACTCGGCAACCCACATGTGGGGCTACCGCAACTACGAGACGACCGACGACTCCCGCAACCTGTGGTGGGTCGGCCTGCTCGCGTTCGGCGAGGGCTGGCACAACAACCACCACGCCTACCAGCGGATGGCCGCCCACGGCCACAAGTGGTGGGAGGTCGATACCACCTACTGGGTGATCCTGGCGCTCGAAAAGCTCGGGCTGGCCTGGAACGTCGTCCACACGCCTCACGGTGTGGCCCGGCGCCAGGGCCGCTGAAGAAGTGGGGGCTGCTGAAATCGGCCCGCCGCAACCGCCGTGGTTTGCAATCCGGAGCCGTCCGGCTAGACTCCGGGCCTGAAGAAATCCTCAATCCAAACAATCACGCCACCCACAGGTGGGTGGAATTCGGCTGATGACGCTCACGAAAGAACGCAAGCAAGAGTTGATCGGCGCACACCGGCGGGGCACCGCCGACACCGGATCGGCGGAGATCCAAATCGCGCTGCTGACCGGACGGATCACCGATCTGACCGATCACTTCAAGAAGCACTCCAAAGACTTTGCCAGTCGACGGGGCCTTTTGAAGATGGTGAGCCGGCGCCGCCGGCTTCTCGACTATCTCAAGCGCGTCGCGCCGCAGCGGTATCTCGACATCATCAAGCGGCTCGAGATCCGCAAGTAGATCGTTGCCCTCGGGGCACGGTGCTACTCGGCTCTCGGCCGTGGATGGCGTGGATTGGTGCGAGTCTCGCCCGTGGAGGGCCGGAGCCGCACGGAGCGAGGATGGCGGAAGCGTGTCGCTTCCGATCCAAGTCAACGGCTCGAAAGAGCGATTGTACGACGGCCCGTTCGCACCGCCTGAAAGGTGGCTGCCACGGCCTCGCCGAATACAGTCTCGAAAACATTTTTTGTAGTGAAGAAAGGGAAGAACAGTGAAACAGCGAGTTGAACGACAGATCGGGGACAAGGTATTGGCGATCGAGACCGGATTCCTGGCCAAGCAGGCCGCCGGCAGTGTGCTCGTGTCGTACGGCGACACGGTGGTGCTCGTGGCCTCTGCCACCGGGGCTCCCCGTGCCGGCATCGATTTTTTCCCACTCACGTGCGACTACCGCGAGCGGGTCGCCTCCGCCGGCAAGTTCCCGGGCGGCTTCCTCAAGCGGGAAGGCCGGCCGACGCTCAAGGAAACCCTCACCAGCCGGCTCATGGACCGGCCGATCCGGCCGCTCTTCCCCGAGGGCTTCTTCGATGAGGTCCAGGTGCAGGCCAACGTGCTCGCCGCCGACAAGCAGAACGACCCCGACGTGCTCGCGATGATCGGCGCGTCGGCGGCCCTGTGCATCTCGCCCCTGCCCTTCCGCGGCCCGCTGGGCAGCGTCCGGCTCGCCCAGATCGATGGCCGGTTCGTGGCGTTCCCCACGCAGGACCAGCTCGAGGAGAGCGATCTCGATCTCGTCGTGTCGGGCAGCCCGCACGCCGTGCTCATGATCGAGGGCTTCGCCCGCGAGATGCCGGAAGATCGCATGCTCCAGGCGCTCGAGGAGGCCCACCGCGTCATCCGCGTGCTCTGCGAGATGCAGGAGGAGCTCGTCCGCAAGGCGGGCAAGCCGAAGAAGGAATACGTTCTGGCCGACTACTCCGGCCTCCGCAGCCGACTCACGAGCGGCTATCTCCAGGCCCTCAAGGGAGCCAAGGCGATCGCCGTCAAGCAGGAGCGGGGCCAGGCGGTGAAGGAGCTCAAGGAGAAGGCCAAGGCTGAGATCGTTCCGACGGAGCCGGCTTTCGGCTTCAAGCCGGGCGCTGCCGGCGGTATCAGCGAGGCCGACTTCTCGCACGTCTGGCACGCTCTGGAGGAGCAGGCCGTTCGCGAGCTGATCCTCGAGGGCAAGCGGCCCGACGGCCGCGACTACCGGTCGCTCCGCGCGATCCATTGCGAAGTGGACCTCCTGCCCCGCGTGCACGGCTCTGCCCTGTTCCAGCGCGGCGAAACGCAGTCGCTCGTCACGATCACGCTCGGCACGGGCAAGGACGAGCAGCGGGTCGATGGGCTGATCGACGAGTATTCGAAGAAGTTCATGCTCGACTACTACTTCCCGTCGTTCTCGGTGGGCGAGGTGCGGCCGATCCGCGGCCCCGGCCGCCGCGAACTCGGCCACGGCGCGCTTGCCGAGCGGAGCGTGAAGCCCGTGCTGCCCGAGCCCGACATCTTCCCCTACACGATCCGCGTAATCTCCGACATCCTCGAGTCGAACGGCTCGAGCTCGATGGCGAGCGTCTGCGCCGCCACGCTCGGTCTCATGGCCGCAGGCGTGCCGATCTCGCATCCGGTGGCCGGCATCTCCGTCGGCCTCGTGAAGCAGTCGGAGGACAAGTGGGTGCTCCTCACCGACATCATCGGCGACGAGGATCACTACGGCGACATGGACTTCAAGATCGCCGGCTCGCAGAACGGCATCACCGGCATCCAGCTCGACCTCAAGATCGACGGCATCTCGCCGGCGATCATCGAGGCCACGCTGCGGCAGTCGCGTGAGGCCCGGCTCGAGATCCTGCGGACGATGCTTTCGGCGATCCGCCGGCCGCGACCGGAGATCTCGCCGTGGGCGCCGCGGCTGCTCCGCACGCAGATCGATCCCCAGAAGATCGGCCTGCTCATCGGCCCTGGCGGCAAGACGATCCGGGCGATCCAGGAGTCGACCGGTGCCAGCATCGAGGTCGAGGACGACGGCACGGTCACCGTGGCGAGCCACGACTCCGAAGGCGCGATGGCGGCCATGGCCAAGATCGAGGCCCTCACGGCGTCGATTCAGGTCGGTCGAATCTACGAGGGCCGCGTGACGAGCATCAAGGACTTCGGCGCCTTCGTGGAACTCGTGCCGGGCAAGGATGGGCTGTGCCACGTGAGCGAGCTTTCCGACGATTTCGTGAAGAGCGTGGCCGACTTCTGCAAGATCGGCGATACGATGCGGGTGAAGGTGATCGCGGTGGACGACCAGGATCGCGTGAAGCTCAGCCGGAAGGCCGTGCTTCGCGAGGAGGCTGGCGGCGGCCAGCCCACCTGAGGTCGGCTGCGTCTGTGCCGACACACGGATGCTGAGCTGACGACCCCAGCGAACCCCGGCGGAGGCGGCGATGGTGCCCGACGACGAGTCGGCCCGCTCGCGGGCGGAGACATATGCGGAATTTGCGGCTCTCGTGGGCGGCCTCGCCCACGAGATCCGCAATCCGCTCTCCACGATCCGGCTCAACATGGAGCTCCTCGCCGAGGACTTCGCCGCCGAGGATCCCGAGTCGCCGACGAAGCACCGCGACCGCCGGGCCCGGGCCAAGATCGAGCTCGTGCGGCAGGAGTGCGACCGGCTGCAGAAGCTGCTCGGCGACTTCCTCGACTTTGCCAGGCAGGAGTCGCTCACACTCGAACCGGGCAGCCTCAACACCGAGCTCGAGCAGCTGCTCGACTTTTTCGCGGCTCGCGCGACGGAGGCCGGCGTCGACATCGTCCGCTACCTCGACCCCGAGCTTCCGGCGGTGCGGATCGATCGTGAGACCTTCCGTTCGGCCGTGCTCAACCTGCTCCTCAACGCCGTGCAGGCCATGGAGGCGGGCGGGCAACTGGTGGTGCGAACCAGGCCGTCCGGACTTGGCGTGCTCCTGGAGCTGATCGACACCGGCCCCGGCATGGATGCCGAGACGCTCGGCAAGGTATTCCAGGCCTTCTATACGACCAAGCAGGGGGGCTCGGGTCTCGGCCTGCCCACGGCACGGAAAATCGTCGAGGCCCACGGCGGCACGATCGACATCGAGACGGCCCCAGGCCGCGGCACCAAGATCACCATCTGGCTCCCCGCCCCCCCTCGCCTCCCGCCGCAACTGGACGGCCAGCCGCGGGGCTTCGTACCATCGGCCTCATGACGACCGTGCCCCCGAAAGAAGCCGCCTCAGCGCCCTCCCCAGCCCCCGCCGCCGGCGCGGTCCGTGTGCTCGTCGTCGACAACGACATCGTGCATGCCCGCACGATGGGCGAGGCGCTCAGCCGGCTCGGCCACGATGTGACGGTGGTGGGCAGCGGCGGCGAGGGAGCACGGCGGATCGAACAGGAGACGTTCGACATCGTCGTCACCGACCTGATGATGACCGACATCGGCGGTCTCGAGATCCTCGCCCGGGCGAAGAAGGCGTCGCCGGAGACGGAGGTGATCGTGGTCACTGGGCACGGCACGATTCCCTCTGCCGTCTCGGCGATGCAGCAGGGCGCCTTCAACTATCTGCAGAAGCCGCTCGACCTGGGGCATCTTCGGACGGCCGTGGAGAAGGCGGCCGAGAGCACGCGGCTGCGGCGGCAGAATCTCGAGCTCAATCGGCGGCTCGACGAGAAGTTCGGCTTCGAGGGCGTGGTCGGCTCGAGTCCGCAGATGCTCGGGCTGATCGAGCGGCTCAAGCGGATCGCCCCTACCGACGCCACCGTGCTCATCCAGGGCGAGACCGGCACGGGGAAGGAGCTCGTCGCCCAGGCGATCCACCAGAACAGCCCGCGGAAGAACAAGCCCTTCGTGGCCCTCAACTGTGCCGCCCTGAGCGAGAACATCCTGGAGAGCGAGCTCTTCGGCCACGTGCGGGGCGCCTTCACTGACGCCTCCAGCGACCGGGTGGGCAAGTTCGAGTACGCCAACGGCGGCACGCTTTTCCTCGACGAGGTCGGCGACATGCCGATGGCCACGCAGATCAAGCTGCTGCGGGTGCTGGAATCGGGCGAGATCACCCGCGTGGGCTCCAACACGCCCGTCCGCGTGAACGTGCGGATTCTCTCGGCGACCAACCGCAATCTGGAGGACGCGATCGCCAGCGGCGTGTTCCGCAGCGACCTCTACCACCGCCTCAAGGTGGTCACGATCGCGATTCCCTCGCTCCGCGATCGCGCGGGCGACATCCCGCTGCTCATCGAACACTTCGTCAAACAGTTCGCCAAGCGGCACAGCAAGACGATCAAGGGCGTGTCGCTGGCGGCACGGACGAAGCTCGGAGCGTTCCCGTGGCCGGGTAACGTGCGTCAGCTGCGAAACGTGATCGAGAGCATGGTGGTGGTGGACTGCGACGAGACCCTCGACGTCGATGATTTGCCGCTTGAACTGGAGCCGGCCGGGGCAGCAGCCGCCCCGGACCAGGCCGAAGGAGCGACGGGCATCGCGGCGCTGGTGGGACGGCCGCTCGAGGAGGTGGAGCGGATCTTCATCACCGAGACCCTCAAGCTCACCGGAGGCAACCGTGAGCAGGCCGCCGAGCTGCTCGGCATCGGCGAGCGGACGCTCTACCGAAAAATCAAGGAGTATCAGCTGTCCTGATGCCCCGGATTCAGAAACTGCCGCCCGCGGTCGTCAACCGTATCGCCGCCGGCGAGGTCGTGGAGCGGCCGGCGAGCGTCGTGAAGGAGTTGCTCGAGAACGCCCTCGATGCGCGACCGACGCGGATCGACGTGGCGCTCGAGCAAGGTGGCGTGGCGCTCGTGCGAATCTCCGATGACGGCTGCGGCATCGCGGCCGATGAGTTGCCTCTGGCCGTCGCCCAGCATGCCACGAGCAAGCTGCGGGTGGCCGAGGATCTCGAGCGGATTGGCACGCTCGGCTTCCGTGGCGAGGCTCTGGCGAGCATCGGCGAGGTGTCGCGGCTCGTGATTCGCTCCCGCACCGCCGACGCCCCGGGGGCCTCGATCACGGTCGATGGCGGCCGCGTGGGCGAGGTGGTACCCGAAGGATTGGGCGTGGGCACGACCGTGGAGGTGCACCAGCTCTTCGGCAACGTGCCGGCGCGGCGGGCGTTCCTGCGGGCCGCCCAGACCGAGTGGTCGCACTCCGCCGACGCCTTCGTACGAACGGCGTTGGCCCATCCGGGAGTGGCCTTCACGCTTTCCCACAACACGTCCACGGCCCGCGGACGCCGGGTTCACGACCTGCCGCCAACCGACTCGTGGCGACGGCGGATCTCCGATCTCTACGGCGACGCGCTCGGAACGCGGCTGCTCGAAGTGCAGGCCAGCGACGGCGAGATCTCGGTCTCGGGCTTCGTAGGACGCCCCGAAGACGACATGGCCGGCACCCGGCTGCAGCATCTGTTCGTGGCCGGCAGGCCCTTCCGCGACCGCTCGATCCTGCATGCCGTGCAGGAGGGCTACCGCGGCATGCTCCTTTCGGGCCGGCAGCCGATCGTGTTCCTCCAGTTCGACATCCCCCCCGACGCGGTCGACGTCAACGTGCATCCCGCCAAGATGGAGGTGCGGTTTCGCGAGCCGTCGCGACTCTACCGGCTCGTGCTGGCGGCGCTCCGCACGCGGTTTCTCGCGGAAGACATGACGACGCGGCTCAAGCCGCCGATGGCGGTCGCCGAGCCCGCCTCGGTCGGCCCCGGCCTCTGGCCGGACCAGCCCGCGCCCGCTGCCTGGCTTCCATTCGACGGCCCTGCAACTGCAACTGTCGCCTTCGGCTCGCCCGCGTCAGCCGCGTCGCGGCTCCCCCCATCGACGGCTGCCGCTGCCGTGCCCGCCTGGGAGCAAGACGCCACCCAGGCGACCGACGAGCGGGCGGTGCAGATGCATGATCGCTACATCGTCGTGGAGAGCGACGGCGGGATCGAGGTCATCGACCAGCACGCCCTGCACGAGCGGGTGCTCTACGAGCGGCTGAAGGCGGCGATCGAGCGGGGCGGCCTCGACGTGCAGCGGCTGCTCGTACCGGAGCGGCTCGATCTCTCCCCCGCGGAACTCGAATTGGTGGAGCAGCATCAGGCCACGCTCGAGCAGGCAGGCATGCGGGTCGAGCCCTTCGGCGGCGCGACGGTGATCGTGACCTCGAAGCCGGTGCTCGCCGGCAACGCGCCGGCGGCCGCAATCGTCCGCGAGGCGCTCGACCGGCTGGCCACGGTCGCCTCCGGCCGGGGCACCGCCGCGGCGCTGCTCGTGGACGAGGTTCTCCATGGGCTGGCATGCAAGGCCGCGATCAAAGCGGGCGATCCCCTTTCGCAGGCGGAGGTCGATGCCCTCGTCCGTGACCGGCGACTCGTGCGAGAATCGCATCATTGTCCCCATGGCCGACCGACGTCGCTCACGCTCTCGCGTCAGGAGCTCGACCGCCAGTTCCGGCGGACATGAAGAAAGGACCGCGGCGGACATGACCATGATCTGTGTCAGCATCGGCCGGGGACGTCACCGGCACGTGATCGCAGAGCATCGCCACCTCGCCGAAAGCGGGGTCAGGCTCGTCGAGTTGCGGCTCGACTACATCCAGGGTGCCGTGCAGGTGAAGCGATTGCTGGCGGAGCGGCCCTGCCCGGTGATCGTCACCTGCCGGCGGATGGCGGATGGCGGCCGCTGGGAGCAGTCGGAGGAAGCCCGGCAGATGCTGCTTCGCACGGCGATCGTCGAGGGAGCCGAGTACGTCGACCTCGAGGACGACATCGCCGCCAAGATCCCCCGCTATGGCAAGACGAAGCGGATCGTGAGCCATCATGATTTCCAGAAGACGCCCGCCGACCTCACCCTCCTGCACAGGCGGCTGACGGAACTGGGCGCCGACGTCGTGAAGATCGCCACGATGGCCAACCATCCGACCGACAATCTGCGGATGCTCGAAATGGTGCATGCAGCCCGTGTTCCCACCGTCGGCATCTGCATGGGAGATATCGGCGTGCCCACCCGCATCCTCACGGGCCGGGCCGGATCGCCGTTCACGTTCGCCACCTTTCACGACGATCGCGTGCTCGCTCCGGGCCAGATCGGCTGGCGTCAGATGCGGGATTTGTACCGTTTCGAATCGCTCTCGCATTCCACGAAGATCTACGGCGTCGTCGCCGATCCGGTCGGCCACAGCCTCAGTCCGGTGGTGCACAACGCGGCGCTGGCAGCAGCCGGCATTGATGCCGTATATGTGCCCTTCCGCGTGCCGGCCGAGCAGATCGACGAGTTCCTGACGAACGCGGCCCGCTGGCCGCTCGCGGGCCTGAGCGTGACGATCCCGCACAAGGAAGCGGTGCTCAAGCACTGCCGGATTCAGGATCCCCTCGTGAAGTCGATCGGCGCCGCCAACACGCTCTCGTTCACGGGCGACGGTATCTCCGCGGCCAACTCCGACGCCACGGCTGCCGTGGAGAGCCTCGAAGCGGCACTCGCCGACCAGGAGCCGCAGCCGGGCGCAGGATTCGGCGTCAAGACGGCCATCGTGCTGGGAGCCGGGGGTGCGGCCCGGGCCGTGGCCTTCGGCCTACGGCAGAAGGGCGTGGAGGTGACCGTGGCCTCCCGGACCCTCGAGCGTTCCAGGAAGATCGCCACCGAGGTCGGCTGCAAGGCGATCGACTGGGACGCGCGGTATCGCCTGCCCTACGACTGCGTGATCAACGCGACGCCGGTGGGTATGCATCCGAACGTCGACGAGACGCCATTCGACAAGGAGCACCTCCGCTCCTACATGGTCGTGTTCGACACGGTCTATAACCCGGAAAACACGCTGCTCGTGAAGCAGGCCCGAGAGATCGGATGCCGGATCGTCACCGGCGTCGAGATGTTCGTGCGGCAGGCCGCCATCCAGTTTCGCATCTGGCAGGGCGTCGAGCCGCGGCACGACGTGATGCGGGATGCCCTCAAGCGGGCCACCGCTTCGGCCAAGCAACCGGCCTGAAGGAGCAGGCAATGCCACGAGTCACGCTCATCGGCTATCGAGGCACCGGCAAATCGACCGTCGCTGCCGGCCTGGCCGCCCGGCTCGGCTGCGGCTGGCAGGACGCCGACGCCGTGCTCGAAAAGCGGCTCGGCTGCACGATCGCGACGCTCGTTCGCGACCGGGGTGAGCCTGCCTTCCGCGACGCCGAGGCGACGATCCTCGCCGATCTGCTCGCATCGACCTCCGGCGTCCTCTCGACGGGCGGGGGTGTCGTGCTCCGACCGGACAATCGGCGGCTGCTCCGCGACCGCGCCCGGCCGGTGATCTGGCTGACGGCTCCGGCCGATGTCATCCGCAGCCGCCTCGCTGCGGATCCGACCACACGCGACCGCCGGCCGGCGCTGTCAGGCCGCGATCCGCTCACCGAGATCGACGACGCATTGGCGGCCCGGGAGCCCCTCTATCGGGAATGCGCCGACATCGCCTTCGATACGGCCGCCGCGCCGGCGGACACCATCGTGGACCGGATCGTGGCCTGGCTCGCCAACAATGCCGGGGATTCCCCATGATCGCTGGCATCCCGGCCGCTGACTCGTCGCTTCCCGTCTGGCACTGGCTGATCGTGGCCGTCGTCGCGTTCGCGATCGCCCGCCTGTTCACGAGCCTGGTCGGCCGGCTCGTCGGCTCCGACCCACCCGGATCGGTCCTCGCTCATCGCGGCATCGAGATCGCATTCGTCGCGGCCGCCACCGCGCTCTGGTGGTGGGAGACGATCGAGCGGGGCGAACTGCCGGCAAACCTGGCCGCCGACGAGACGGTAGCCCGTGGACTCCTGGTACGCCATGTCGCCCACCTCGTGCTCTTCACGCTCCTCGCGGCGGCCACCTGGATCGACTTCCGGCATCGCGTCATCCCCGACTGCATCACCGTGCCGGGCGTGCTCGCAGGACTCGTCGCGACGACACTCGAGCCGAACGTGCTGCTCCCGGTTGCCCACGAGCTGGCTCGCTCCTATGCGGCCCCTCTGCTCCAGCCCGACGTGCTCGGCGGCTTCGGCCCGCTCCGTGCCGCGCCGCCTCCGGCCTGGCTCGGCGGCTTTCCGGCAGCCACGGGACTCGCGGCCGCTCTCGCCGCCTTCGGCGCGTGGTGGTGGGGCTGCACCGCACCTGCCGAGCCATGTGGCGACACGGACGGTCGCAGCCGGCGGCCGCGGATCGATCCCCGGATCGTTGTGCTCGCGGGCGGCGTCATCGGCATCGCCGCCGCCTGGTATCGCGGCGGCGACCACTGGCTCGGCCTGCTCACGTCGCTCACGGGCATGCTCGTGGCCGCCGCCCTCGTCTGGCTGACTCGCGAGGGCGCCTCGCGAGCCCTCGGCCAGGAAGCGATGGGCCTTGGCGACGTCACGCTCATGGCCATGGTGGGCGCCTGGCTCGGCTGGCAAGCCTGCGTGCTCACCTGCTTCCTCGCCGTATTCATCGGCCTCGCCCACGGACTGCTCCAGGTGGCGCTGCGGCGGGAAAACGAACTCCCCTTCGGCCCGAGCCTCTGCCTCGCGGCGGCCATCGTGGTGGTGGCCTGGCGGCCGATCTGGGAACGCACTGCCGTCACGTTCGCCCAGCCCCTGGAACTCGCCCTCGTCGCGGTGACGGTCGTCGCGCTGACAGCCGCGAGTCTGTTCGTCCTGCGCCGCATCAGGGGGCGCTAACCCACGAATCACTTCTTCTCGCCAATCGAAAACTCGCATACGCGCAGCTGAACGTGGGGCGCCGGGCAGCCGGCGGTAAACCCTCCGTCGCTCGCTCCGGGATTCCTCCCGCGACCCGTGTGCCCGGTGGCACGCACATGGCTACGGATATCCCTGCGCTCCTCCTCCGGGTTCCCCGACCGACTGCCCTCCCCGAACCACGAAGACGGAACGCCTGCGTTTCCGGGGTTTCCCGATCTTGCCCCGCCACTGCCCTCCCCCTACGATCCGCGTCCACTTTCGGGCATTCCGTATGGCGCCTCGACCGTATCTCCGCGGCTTCGTTGCCGTCGTCGCGATCGCGACGGCGATGGGCGTTGTCGGCTGCGCGAATAACCCGTGTCGGACGGCGCCGCCGGCCGGGCCGTTGAACCTCGAGCCGCCGCCGGGGGTCGCCACGCCGGCGCACATGCTCCCGCAGACATCGGCGGTGCCTCCTGCTCCGTCCTACGCCGATCTTGACGGCCG
>JBILVW010000332.1:0-3708 GCA_044370205.1 Pirellulales bacterium
CTTGAACAGCTCGGCGAGTTTCTCGCCCAGCTTTTCGCCACGGGCATTGAGCGTGATCACGTTGCCGTCGCGGCCGATCAAGATCAACTGCGGAATCCCGGTGATGCCGTAGTAGGTGGCGAGCGGATGCCGCCAGCCTTCTCCCTCCGACTTCTCGAACAGCACGGGCCACGGAATCTTCTTCTCGCCCACGAACTGCACAAGCGCCTCGCGATCCTCGTCGAGACTCACGCCCACGATCTCGAAGCCCTTGGCGTGGTACTTGGAGTATTGCTCGATCATGTTCGGGATCTCGGCCACGCAGGGGCCGCACCAGGTGGCCCAGAAATCGACGAGCACCACCTTGCCCGCGAGCGATGCCTGGTTGAACGGCGTGCCGTCGAGCAGCGTGCCCTTGATCTCCATCGGCTTACCCGGCAGCGAGAGCCGCCGCAGCGTGCCGGCGAAGCTCTCACCCATCTGCTTGATCTGGGGATTGGTGCTCTTCGCGAACAGCGGGCCGAACGCCTGGAGCGACGCGGCCGCGAGCTCCTCGCCGCCCGGCAGGTTCTCGAAGGCGCCGGACAGTTGCATCGCCAGGCCCGCCGTCTCGGCGTCGTCGGGATTCGCCGCGAGCATGGCGGCCGTCCGCTCGATGAGGCCCGCGCCCCCCTTCAGGTCGCCGGTCGAAAACATCGTCTGGGCGTCGGCCACCACCATCATCCGCTGGGCCTCGGCGGCAAGCTCCGCATTGGGGCTCGCGGCCAGCGCCTTGGCGTAGGCGGCCATGTCGGCGGCCGCCTTCTCATCGCCGAGCCGCCCCAGCATCATCAGGCTCTCGAGCTTCAGCTTCGCGGCCTGCACGCCCGTGGCGTCGGCCGGCTGCACCTGGGCGAGAATCTTGTCGGCCGCCTGCACCGTGACGGTGGCCACGTCCTTCATGTAGGCCATCATCTCCTCACGCGACCGCGGCCGGACGCTCGGGTTCCGCAGTCCCTCGACGAATTCGAGCAGTTCAGCCGGTGTGCCCTGGGGCAGCGGCGGCACCTTCAGGCCCGCCTTGGCTCCGGCAGGGGCTTCCGCCGCGGCGGGCTGCCGGGCGAACGCGGCCGAGCTGCCGGCAACGTGCATGGCGGCGACGAGGCCGCCGGCCAGAACCGCCGCGCACACGAACGATGAACGATGAAACATGGAAGCCTCGCAGGGGGGGCGGTCGAAGGCCGCTTCTAAGGAAGGGACGCAGGCAAAATGCTACTCCGGCCGGCAGCCGGGCCGCAACTTTCCGGAATTCAGCGAACGACCGTGCGAAACCGCACGAATCCGCTGGCGCCGGCGGGCAGCGGTTCGGTGAACCGCCATTTCACGACGACCGATCCGTCGTCGCCCGTTTCCGTGCCGATCTCGGCCGGCAGGCTCGAGGCCGCCGAGTCCGGGATGTAGTCGAGTCGCCGTGGCACGGCATCGACGAGCACGATGTCGGTGAGCGGCCGATCGCCCGAGTTGAGGAGGAAGATCGTGAAGTCGAGTTCCTCGCCCGGCCGTGCGGTGTCGCTGCCGGCCCGCTTGCAGAGCGTGAGCTCGGCACGGCCAGGCTGTTCGAACCGCAGTACGGCGGTGCCGCGGTCGGTGGCGACGACCCTTGCCTCTTGCCCATCGGAGAGCACGTTCGCCGCCTGCACGCGAGTCCAGGCGATCGGTACGTCGAATCCCACCACAGCGAGCGGACGCCGCGTGGTGCGGGCGAGTTCCGGCGCGTCGTCGAGCGCGTGGGCCACCGGCTGCACGACGCCGTCGTCGGCACGGGGGATGGCCGCCTGATCGACGGCGAGGGGCCCGAGTCGCTCCTCGACCGCCACGCCGGGCAGCGACTTCCGGGCCAGCTGCGGTCCGACCGGCTGCGTGCGGGCGAGCGGTGGCAGCCGCTCCGACTGCTCGCCGGCGTGTTCGTCGAGCGCGAGTCCGCGGGGGCCCTCCGGCGCCACGTCCTCGAACGGCTTCACGACCTCGCGGACGGAGGCGAAGCGAGGCGCGAATACGCAGGCACAGTTGGCCGCGGTGATTTCCACGCAGTCGGCGTCGGGGCCGTCGTCGGCGGCGCGAAAGCGGGCGACCGTGTCGCCGGCGGTAAGGTTGGCGAGGCCGGATTCACCGACCGCCTTCGCCGGTGCGCCATGATCGCCGCCATCGCAGACGAGGCAGGGCCGCACCACCGGCAGTGGTCGCGGGATGCACACGCAGACCGCCGGGCCGCAGGTGCTGCACGGGGCAGTGGCAGGGGAGGGGCAGCCGCAAGGGGAGGCGGAACGGCAGGCGTGCGGATGGGGCGACGGGCACGACTCCGGGGCAGGGGAGTCGGAGCCACAGCTGGTCAGCGCCGCGGTCGAGGCCACGGCTCCGGCCGGCGGCAGGCTGCGGCACGAGGCGAGAATGACCGCTCCGATCGCGATCGCGAGCATCCGCAGCCACCGCGTCGAGGCGTCGGACGACTCACCGTGCTCGATGGTCATGGCGCGGCCCCCGAGGATGGCACACGGTTGCCGATGACGAGTTCGGCGATCGGATCACCGAGCGTGCTTGCCACGGCGAACGCATCGTGGCCGGGTTTCACGTCGAACCATGCGGCCGGCAGGATGTCGGGCTGCTCGGCGTCGCAGGCGGAGTAGACGACGCGGCGGACGTGGGCACCTGCGACCGCGAGCCGCAGGTCGTCGGCGTCGATCGTGACCTCGACGGGAAACCGCCAGGCCTGGCCCGGGGGCGTGGCGAGCTTCGCGAGCACTCGCAGCGACGGAAACACCTCGTCCCCCTCGCGGCCCTCGATGCCGCCGATCCGCAGCCGATAGGGCTCACCCACCACCAGCCCCATGCGAAACGGGGCGGGCTTCATCGGCGACCAGCCCGCCGCCGTTTCGATCGACACCATCATCCCTTCGGGCCCGCGGATCTCGACGGGCTGAATGAAGTCGGGACACACCGATTCCGGACGGGGACCGAGCTGAGACCCGTGCATGGCGCCAATCGCTCCCGGTTCTGTTTGCACGGCATGCCGCTCGAGTCGCTCGGGCGTCGCTGCCTGGCAGGGAATGCCTGCCAAGGCTGCACACACGAGGATGATGGCCACCGGCTGCCAGTACGGGATCAGCAGCACGGTCCCTGTCCGGAAAAGGTGTGGGGTGATGGTTGAAGGGTTCACTCGATCGGCTCGGGAGGGCAGGGGGCACCGCCGAGGATCAGCCCGGGGCCCAGAGCGTCGGGATCGGGTCCGCCGTTGCCGACGAACCGCGTGCGATCCTCGGGGGGCTGGCGGAGCTTGATGTGCGGCACGTCGTGCCGCTCAGCCACGTAGGCATGCCGGGCCGGCTTCGGATAGCTCAGGCCGGGGTACTGCTGCACGTGCAGCCCCACCGACCGCGACGGCGGCGGGATGTGCATCTTTGTGTGATTCGTAATCGTGTGCCGCTGGAGACCCGCCGGCACCCCGAGCGGAATGTGAGCCGGACCAGGCAGGCCGATCGGCGTGCCGACTCGCGGCATCCCGTATTCGGGCGCGGTCATACCGGCGAGGTACGCCGGAGGCAGCTGCGACGGATCACCGCCCACGGGCATGCCGAGCGGCGCGGCGACGCCACAGGCCTCGCCGCCGCCGGCTCCGCCGCCACCTCCGAACCCGGCCATGGCCAGGCCGCCACCGCCGGTGCCGGCCGAACCCGGCGCCTGGAGATCCTTGTT
>JBILVW010000036.1:0-13025 GCA_044370205.1 Pirellulales bacterium
ACGATCGCGAGCCCCTGCAGGCCGTTCTCGATGAGCATCCGCAGCCGATCCTGCACGTCGATCGACTGGTCGGCCCAGACGGTCAGCTCGTAGCCCGGCGGCAGTTTCGCCCCGGACACATAGCCCTTCACGGCGGCCACCATCGCCAGCAAGTCTTCGCCGGAGCTGCGGTCGATCGACACGACCATTCCAGCCCGCCCGTTGATCCGGTTGGTGGAGGCGATGTCGGCGAACTCGTCGCGGACGGTGCCGAGGTCGCCGACGGTCAGCACAAGACCGTCGGGAAGCGTGACGAGCGGCAGCTTCGCGATCTCGGCCCCGACATACCGCTTGTTCTTGCCCCGCAGCAGAATCTCGCCGCTCTCGCTGCGGATCGTGCCGCCGGGCAGTTCGAGGTTCTCGCGGCGGACGATCTCGGCCACTTTCTGCAGTGAAAGCCCGTATTTCCGCAGCGTCTTCTCCGAGATTTCGATGTCGATCTGGTAGTCCTTGGCCCCCTGGAGATTGGCGGCCGAGACCGCCGGCAGCGCCAACAGGTCGTCGCGGACGATCTCGGCGACGTCCCGCAGTTCGAGCTCCGATACCTCCTCGCCATCGGCCGCCTCGGGCGCCAGAATGCCCACCTTGATCGCGGGCGTGCGGAGCGTGACCTGCTCCACCTTCGGATCCTCGGCGAGCTCCGGCATGCTCGGAATCCGCTCCACCTCCGAGCGGATTTCCCCGAGCGTCTTCTGCACGTCCTTGATGCTGTCTTGCAGCTCGAACACGCAGTAGCCCATGCCCTCCTGGGCCACGCTCGTGATCTTCTTGATCCCGGCCACGCTCCGGCAGGCCTCCTCGACTTTCTGGCAGATGCCCTCCTCGACCTCCTCGGGCGTGGCCCCGGGATAGGGCACCGTCACCAGCACGATTTCGAGGTCGAATTCAGGAAACACTTCCCGCCGCATCGATGCGAACGCCATCCCGCCGACGAGCAGAATCGCGATCACCAGCGTGTTCATCGCCGGCATGTTGCGAACGGTCCAGGAGACGATCGTCCTCACGTCGCGTCCTTTCCGTCCGTCGTGGCGGCCGACTCCGTCTGCGGCGTACCCGGCTCGACGACGGCCATGCCGGCCCGCGGATTTGAGATCTGGCTCGTCACCACGCGGTCACCGGGCAGGAGCCCGGATGCCGTCGATTCGAAGACGACCCGACCGCCGCCGGCCTGCACCGCGTGCGGCCGCAGCACAGCGAGCTTGCCATCCCGCATCACCCAGACGTCGCCGCTGGGCCTTTGCGCCTCCTCGGGGATCGAGACCAGCTCCTCGGGCGAGTTCACGTGGACCCGAACCTGTACGAACATCCCGCGGAGCAGCGACCGCGGCGCCCCGAGAGGGGGCTGCGGCATCCTCGCGCCGTAGCGGTCGAGAGCCTTCACGGCCTCCGGTTCCTTCACGAGCACGCGACAGGGGAGCGTGCGGGTCTTCTCGTCGAGGCCACGCCCCTCCTGGCGGGAGAGAGTGCCGTCCCACTCGTAGATCGCGTCGCCGATCGAGTAGACGACCGTCGCCGGCGTGTCGAGCTCCGCATGGGCCGAGTCGTCGCCACCGTTGCCCTTCGGCCGCGAACGCCAGATGCGGGCAACGTCGTCCATCTCCAGGCTTGTGCGCACCTCCGCGGCGCTCGTGTCCTCGATCGTCACGAGCGGCGTGCCCTTGGCAACGAACGAGTCCTGCTCGACCTTGTCTTCCACGATGATGCCATCGGCCGGCGCGACGATCCGCGTGCGGGCGAGATCGAGATTGGCCTTCGCCAGCAGCGTCGACGAGAGCGATTCGGCCTCCTCCAGCCGGATCCGCCGCTTGGCCAGTACCCGTTTCTGCCCCTCGAGCGACGTCACCGCGTTGGCGGCCGTGAGTTCGTCCCGCATGGCACGGTCGTGCTCCGACTCGGTCACGATCTTGCCGGCCTTGAGCCCCTCGAGCCGCTTGGACTCGCGCTTGGCCAATTCCACCTGCCGGCGGGCGAGATCCACTGTCTCGGCGTTCTGGGCCAACTCCGCGTCGATTTCCTCGATCGCCAGTGCCGACTGCTTCAGCTCCCGCTCGAGCCGCTCGACGTCGAGTTCGTAATCCCGCGGATCGATCTCGAACAGGAGCGTGCCGGCCTTCACGAACTGCCCCTCGTTGCAGGCCGCCGCCTTGTGCCGCACCCGGCCCGCGACCTCCGCCGCCAGCGTCACCTCCCGTAGCGGCACCACGACTCCATCGGCCTCGATCGCCAGTTCCCTGCTGACCCGCTCGACTTCGGCCGTTCGCACCGACACCGCGGCTGCCGAGGCAGCCTCCTTGCGGGCTGGCGGCGGCTGGCTGCCCATGAGCAGAAACAGGGCGATCCCACCACCGAGGATCACCAGCGGCGTCACCCAGCCGAGCACCGTGCGGACCACGTTCATGCAGAGGAATCCTTCCTGACGACGACGGCGGAAGCGAGCGGAGATGCGACGCCCAATGCAGCCAGCGCGAAGCGGGTGATGTGATCGGCGAGAGCCGCGGGCGAATGGAGCGACTCGATTTCTGGCTGTGGCACGAGCATGCCGACGACCTCGCCCGCCGCGCGGTAGAGAAAGCACTGGCCGACGATGCTCATGCCGACCCTCCGCAGCTCCGAGTCGGCGAGTGTTCCTTCGGTCAGCTCCCCGAGGATCGACACGAGCAGGTCGAAGTGGGGCCGGATGTAATCCTCGACCAGTTCCCGGCAGGCTTCCGTGGGCTGCAGCACCTCCCGCATCATCAGCCGCACCTGCCACGGCGGCTGCCCGAACCCGAGCATCCGCTCGAGCATGTTCGCCACGAAGTCGTGGAGCTTCCGGGGGGCCGGCGTGCCCGGCTCCCACTCGGGCAGCGGCACCTGCCGCACCCGCTCCTGGTGGGCATGCTTCACGCTCTCGACATAGAGCCGCCGTTTGTCGCCAAAGTAGTAGTTGACAGCCGCGACGTTGACCTCGGCGGCCAGGCAGATGTCGCGCACCGTCGCGGCGTCATAGCCGTGCTCCGCGAACTCGCGGCCAGCGGCGGTCAGGATGCGATCCCGCGGATCCTCCGCGGAAGCGGGCTGCGGCTGACGGGAATGACGGGCAACGACCACGGAAACGACCTGCAGGCACACCATTCAAACGCGTGTTTCAAGCAAGTGTATACGCCGGTACTTTCCGAGGGAGGCCCAGTTTTTGGACCGAGTTTTGCCTGGTGATTCCGCCCGCTCTGGGCGAGGAGCTGCCCATGCCCGGTCGCCGGACACGGGCACCCCCTCGCGGAGCAACGCCGAGTAGGGCTAGGCATAAGGCAGAAACGAGCGGGCCGCTCACGGCGTGGCATGCCCACTTGCCAGCATCGCCTCGGCGCAGAGCCGGCCGCTGGCGAGGGCGCCGTTGATCGACGCCGTGGTGCAGTGGTCGCCGCAGATGAAGAGTCCGGGGGCGAGCCGCGGCCCGGTTGGCCGGTCGCGGCGGGCGGCCGGCGACTCGTCGGGCAGGGCGTATGGCACTTCCACGGTGGTCATGTGCGTCCACTCGTTCACCGCCGCTCCGAACCAGGCCGCCGCCTGCTGCTTCACCGCCGCAACGAGCCGCAGGCCGTCGGCCGGCGCGTCGGCACGCAGCGACACATAGATCAGGCTGCGGCCGGCGGGAGCGTAGCCCGCAGCCACGTCGGACGGCACCGTGACATTGTCGATCGGACCATCGTCCGATGCGGTCACGAGCAGCTGCCGGCCCGGCAGCGGAGAGCGTGGTGCGGCGAAGGCGACCAGCCGTGTGGACTTGCTGCTTCGTGGCGTGTGTCCACCACGCCCGCCAGCCGGCAACAGCCGCGCCGCTGCCTCACCATCGGTCGCGATCACGACCTGCGAGGCGAGCAGGTCGCTGCCGTCGTCGAGCACTACGCGGCCGGGCTCGACGCCGCGAACCCGCATGCCGAATCGGATGGCGTCGGCAGGCAGCCCAGCCGCGAGCTGTCGGGGGATCGCGTCCATGCCCCCGCGCGGCAGGCAGGCACGGCCGAGTGAAAACATCGCGAAGTCGAAGAGAAACACGGCGGCCGCCGTGTCGAGCTGCCGCTCCAGGAACACGCCGCCGAAGAACGGCACGAAGAACCGGCGGATGAACCCCGGAGAAAATCCCCGGGCAACCAATTCCCCGCGAGTCGTGCGTTCGCGAGCTGCGACACCCGCAGGATCCAGCCGCCCCCCGCGGAACCCGCGAATCACGTCCCACCGCAGCTTCGCCGTGCGGAGGCCGTCGGCGATGCCGACCGTCCCGTCGAGCAGGCCCCGAATCGCGGCCCACGGCCGCCGCCAGGGATCGGCCACCCGCCGCAGCCGCGGCCCGTCGGCGATCACCGCCCCCGGCTCGAACGTGCCGAATTCGAGCGCCGCGAGGTCGAGCTGCCGCCGGCCCTCGGGATAGGCGTCGTTGTAGACCTGAAACCCACGGTCGATCCGAAAGCCGTCCACCGTGTCGGTGGCGACGCGGCCGCCGACCCGATCGGCAGCCTCGAGCAGCAGGACACGTCGTCCGGCGGCGGCGAGCGTGCGACCGCAGGCGAGGCCTGACAGTCCTGCGCCCACGATGATGCAGTCGGGGTTCGTCATCACATTCCTCACCGGGCAGCGAGCACTCGCTGCATCCAACGGCCGGCCGCGAGACCGCTCGACGCGGCCCCTTCGACCCGCGGCCCCGCGAAGGCATCGCCACAGCAGACGACCGGCGGCGACTGCGTCACGGCCACCAGCGGCGCGGGCAGGATCGTGGTGGGCAGGGCGAACTTCCACCGATGCAGCGACCGCTCGACGACGGCCGTGGCGGGATCGCCATCGATCCAGGGCCGAGCCGCCTCGAGCAGGATCGCGGCGACCTCGTCGGGAGCCACATCGAAGTGCTCACGGCTGAACACTCCGCTCGCATGAATGGTGAGCGCGGGCACCGCCGAAATACCCTTCTGCTGATTGTCGGCGAGCCAGGCGATCGGTCCGGGCCCGTCGGCCGGAAACTGGATTCCGCCGGGCGACGGCACGAGGCTCGGCCTGTCGAGCACGAGCATCAGGGCGAAGCACGGATCGTAGGCCACTCGCTCGAGCTGCCCGATCGACTCGGGATCAGCGAGACACGTGCCACCACCGACGATGCCGCCGGCCCGCATCAGGTCGAGGGCCTGAGGAACCGGCGTGGTGAGCACGACGCCGGCAGCCGTCAGCTGCTCCGCGCGGCCGTCGGCCTGGGCGAGCGTCACGAGCACCCGCTGTCCATCGACCGCCACGGCCGTGGCCTGAGCACCCGTTTTGATGTCGCATGTGCCCGCCAGGTCGCTCGACAGAAGTTCGTTCGCCAGCCACTTGGGCAGATCAGTCATGCCCCGCGCGCCCCGCCAGCGAGCGTGGCCGTCACCGTCAAATCCATGGCACCAGGTCTCGACCGCACCCGACTCGTGCGCCGCCGCGACGATCCCGCCGAACGCCCGGCCGCGAACGGTGAAGAACTGGGCACCATGATCGCAGACGGCCTCTCCGACCCGCCGCGTGGCCATCCGGCCGCCGATGCCCCGCGACTTCTCGATCACGAGCACCCGCCGGCCGTCTCGGGTCAGCTCTCCCGCCGCACACAGGCCGGCGATGCCGGCGCCGACGACCACCACGTCCAACACGTTCGCATCGTCAGTGTTCATCGGCCGCTCCTCGGGTCAGCCGCGGCCATGCGGCGCGGGCGGAAAGAGCAGCCGCATCGGCTCGGCGACGCACGGCATCCGGCTCGACGCCAGCACCTCTCCCGCCCCGCAGCCGGCCATCACGCCCGCCGTCTCGGCCATCGCCCGCACCCGCGGAAACACGTGGGCCTTCTCGGGGGGAAACTGAGAGGCATAGCAGGCGATCGCGGCGAGCTTGGTCTCGAGTTGCGCGGAAATGTCGATCACGACCGGCCAGTGCCCGTGCGGCACGCTCGGCAGTCCGGCGAACAGGAAGTAGGTGAGGAACTGCGGCACGGTGTGGACTGGCAGCCCCGCGAAGGTGTCGTCCCACTTCGTGAGCCGCGAATAGAAGATGGCCGCCTCGGTGATCGCCACGGCCTGGGCGTGATCGGGCGAGGCCATGGGCGTCTTGTCGCCGAGGCCGAGCACGAGCCGCGGCCGCCAGCGGCGAAACACCTTCGCCAGCGCGACGCGGACGTCGAAGGAGTCGAACAGCCGCCGATTCTGAAAGTCGAGGTTCTCACGGTGCAAGACGCCCAGCGCCTTCGCCGCCGCGTCGGCCTCGGCCAGCCGCTCGGCCGGCCCGCTCGACCGGGGCGTGGGCTCGCCGTCGGTGAGATCCACGATCCCGACGCGGAACCCCTGGGCCGCGAGCAGGGCGAGCGTGCCGCCACAGCCGATCTCGACGTCGTCGGGATGGGCACCCACCGCGATCACGTCGAGAGGTTCGGGCAGGTCGGCCATGGGTTCCTGGCTCAAACCGAGGCGGGCTTCGTGGCCGCGATCAGGAAGACCGGGTTGATCGACTCGAACCGGATGCGGTCGAGCTGCTCGATACCCCGGGCGATGTTGACCATCCAGTAGGAAGCGTCACCCGCCTGCGCCCGCAGGAACGCATGCACGGCCGCGAGGTTCTCGATGCTGTTGCAGGCCGTGACGAGCCGCCCACCCGCCTTGAGCCGCTTCCAGGCCTCGGCCACGAGCATCGAAACGTCTCGGCCGCTCCCGCCGACGTAGATCGCATCGGGGTCGGGCAGGCTCGCCCAGGCCTCGGGGGCCTGCCCCAGCACCGGCTTGAGGTTGGTGACCCCGAACCGCGCGGCGTTTTCGCGAATCAACCCGTGGTCGTCGGGATCCATCTCGATCGCGAAGGCGGTGCCGCCGGTGGCCAGCCGCGCCGCCTCGATGGCAACCGAGCCGCTCCCCGCGCCCACGTCCCAGACGATGCTGCCGGGATGGAGCTCCAGTTCGGACAGCGCGAGCGCCCGCACCTCGGCCGGCGTGAGCAGGCCGCGCTTCGGCCGCGACTGCAGGAACGACTCGTCGGCATTCCCGAACACCCGTTGGCCCACCGCCCCCGGCGTGTCGGCGGCACGGGCCTTCCGCACGAGGATCATCACGTTGAGCGGGCCGAACGAATCCCTGGCGATGTCGGCGAGACTGCCCTGCGTCACCCGCTCGTCCGGAGAGCCGAGGTTCTCACAGACGTAGGCCTGGAAATAATCGATGCCCTCGTCGAGCAGAGCCCGGGCCACGGCCGCGGGTGGCCACTGCTCGCTGGTGAACAGCCCCGCCGTCTCGCTCGACCGCACGCGATCGATCACCCGCTCGATCGACTGCCCGGCGAGATTGGCGAGAAACGCATCTTCCCAGGACTCCTTCACCCGTGCGAACGCCAGCTGCATGCTGCTGACGTGCGGCACGACCTCGAAGCGATCCTTGCCCAGTTTCAGGCAGACGTACCGAGCCGTGCCGTAGAACAGCGGGTCGCCCGACGCCAGCACCACCAGCCGCTTGCCCCCGGAGGCCTCGATCTTTTCGACGAGTTCCTCGAGGCCGGCGGCGGTCTCCAGCCGGCCCCTCAAACCTGCCGGGAGCAGGGCGGCACACGACTCGGGGCCGAGCAGCACGTCGGCCGCCTCGACGATCCGCCGCGCCTGCGCGGTGATCCCCTCCACGCCGTCGTCACCGATGCCGACGATGTGCACCTTCTCCGCAGCCACCACGCAAATGTCCTTTTCAGGGGGGGCGGCAGGCCGCATCCCAACGTGCGTTACACCGGGCGATAAACGTCCTTACGCCTGGAACGAGCTGCCGCAGCCGCAGCTCTTCTTGGCGTTGGGATTGTTGAACGTGAAGCCCCGCTTGTCGATAGCTTCGTGGAAATCGAGCGTGGTGCCGTCGAGAAACAGGTCGCTCTTCTTGTCCACGACCACGGCCACGCCGTGCTGGTCGGTCTTGGTGTCGGCCTTGGGATCGAACGCGGTGTCGAAGCCGAGCGAATACTGGAAGCCGCTGCAGCCGCCGCCGGCCACGCCGACGCGGAGCACGGTGGCGGGATCGAGCTTCTGATCCGTGATGATCTTCTTGACCTCGTTGGCAGCCTTTTCAGTGAGCGTGACCGACATGCTGTGGACTCCTCCTGCGGGAAAACCGACCCGGGAAATATCGCAGCCGGGCCTGTCAAATATTAGCCAACTCCCCGCCGCAGGCCAAGCCAAGCGGATTACAGCGCCCGGAGTCCTGCCTCGCCGGCGGCGACTTTCTTGGCCGCAGCCTCGACCTCCGCGGCGGTCGTGAACCGCGAGAGCCCGAAGCGGAGGCTGGAACGGGCCTCGTCGTCGGTGAGCCCCAGCGCCAGGAGCACGTGGCTGGGCCGCGGGCTCTCCGACGAGCAGGCGCTTCCGGAGCTGGCCGCCAGTCCCTCGGCCGAGAGGGCCGCCAGCAGCGACTGGCCGTCGATGCCCGGAATCCGCACGTTGAGATTGTTCATCAGCCGGAGCGGCTCGCCCGTCGCGTCGATCGCATCGAGCGGAGGGCCGTTGAGCTCGACGCCCGGCACGCGTTCCTGCAGGAGCTGCCAGAGCCGATCCCGCAGGCCGCGGATCCGCGGCATTTCCTCGGCGAGTCCCTCGTTCGCCAGTCGCGCCGCCGTGGAGAGTCCCACGATCGCCGGCACGTCGAGCGTGCCGCTCCGCAGGCCGCGCTCCTGGCCGCCGCCGAACACGAGCGGCTCCAGCCGCACGGCCCGCCCGCGCCGCCGCACGTAGAGGGCCCCTGCCCCCTTCGGCCCGTGAAACTTGTGGGCGGAGAAGCTTGCGAGATCGGCGCCGAGTGCATCGACATCCACCCGCATCCGCCCGAGCGCCTGGGCGCAGTCCACGTGCACGAGCCCGCCGCGGGCATGCACCAGCTCCGCGATCGCGGCCACGTTCTGCACCACGCCGATCTCGTTGTTGGCGAGCAGCACCGACACGAGGAACGTGTCGGGCCGGAAGGCGGCCTCCAAATCGGCGAGGCGAATCCGTCCCGGGATGCCGTTGCCGTCACGCTGGCCGATCACGGGCAACCGGGTGATCGCCACGCCGCCTTGCTCGAGATGCTCCAGATGTTCGACGGGATCGAGCACCGCATGGTGCTCGGTGGCGATCGTGATCAGGTGGCCGGGCCGCCCGCCTGCGGCGACTCGCGCTGCCGAGCCGAGCAGCGCGATATTCACGCTCTCGGTCGCGCCGCTGGTGAACACGATCTCCCGTGAGTTCGCGCCGATGGCCGCCGCGAACGATTCGCGAGCCTCGTCCACCGCGGCCCGGGCCTCGCGGCCAAGATCGTGCGTCACGCTGCCGGCATTGCCGTAATGATCGGTGAGCCAGGGCAGCATCGCATCGAGCACGCGGGGGTCGAGCCGCGTGGTCGCGTGATTGTCGAGGTAGATCGTGGACATGCCCCGAGAATACCCCGCCCGACCACAGCCCGCCGCTACCTCGGAAGCCCGGAGCGGAAGCCACATACCTTGGGAAGCCCGAAGCGGAAGCGACGGGATCTCACGCCATGCGCCCGCTCGCGAGCGCGTCGAGCGTGATCTGCGACCACGTCTCGAACCGCTCGCGGTCGGCGAGCAGCTGCTCGAGCGTCTCGAAGCCGCATTCCACGAGCTCGCTCTCCCGCGACGCCACCTCCGGCCGCTCCACCTCCAGGACGTGCACGATCCCGAGATGCACGCTGCCGACGGCGTTGGAGTCGTCGTTGATGAGACCCACGCAGCGGCCCGTCCACGAGCCCCCGATTGCGATCTCTTCTGCCAGCTCGCGCCGCATGCCCGCGTCGTACGAGGTGTCGTCGCCGTGCTCCCCGTCGGTGCTCGAGATGTGGCCGCCGATGCCGACCGACCGCTTGGCCCGCAACCGCTTCTCGCTCTGGCCGCCGCCGCGGGTGTAGGCGAAGTACTGCGTCGCCCCCGCGGCGTCCTTCCAGGCAAGCACACAGTAGGGGATCAGTTGCTTGAACGACGGATCCTCTTCCACGCTCGCCCGCGGCCGCCACGACGTATGTCGCGGATCGAGCAGCGCGGACAGATACGCAGCCGCATCGCCACAGAACCCCTGGAACGCGCCGACTTTGTCAAACAACGCCCGCGGCACGACGAGCACATCCTCCTGCGGCAATTCCGACATCACTGTCTCCACATGAATGAAACTTGATGCCAAATCATCATATCGGATGCTGACGAATCACTGCCTCCCATGAAGTACACCGTGGGAGGCGAGGGGGTCGGTGCAAGCTCGAGGAGCATTGGGCGGGCCGCGGCCCACAGCGACGAGACTTGTACCGCCCCCTCGCCGGTGCAACATGTCTTTTGGATGCGATTCACATGAGCAGCATCGCGTCGCCGTAGCTGAGAAACCGATATCGCTCGCGAACCGCCTCGGCATAGGCCCTCGCGATCAGCTCCCGCGTGGCGAACGTGCTCACGAGCACCATGAGCGTGGTTCGCGGCATGTGAAAGTTGGTGAGCAGGCAATCTACGGTGCGAAACTCGAAGCCGGGCCGAATGAAAAGATCGGTCGAGCCGCTCCAGGCCGCGAGCTTCCCGCCGAGCGACGCCGTCTCCAGCGTCCGCATCGCCGTCGTGCCGACGGCGACCACCCGACCGCCTCGGGCCTTCGTCGCTTCGATGGCGGCGACCGTCTCAGCCGGACAGACGCACCACTCCGCGTGCATCTCATGGTCGTCGAGCCTGTCGGCCGTGATCGGCCGGAACGTGCCCAGCCCCACATGGAGCGTGACCGTCGCCCGACCGATGCCGCGGGCCGCCAGCCGCGCGAACACGTCGTCGGTGAAATGCAGCCCCGCCGTCGGCGCCGCGGCCGAGCCCGCCTCCCGGGCAAAGACGGTCTGATACCGTTCGAGATCACCCGCCTTTTCATGGCCGCCGCGGATATAGCCGGGCAGCGGCACACGGCCCACGCGTCCGAGAATCTGCTCCATGGGCTCGGCCACGAGTGGCCGCACCAGCCAGGCTCCCCCTTCGGCCCGGCCAATCAGTTCGAATCCCACCCCATCCGTTGGCCCTGCGTCGTCGCGTGGAATGAGCCGCACCCGCTCACCAGGCTCCGGCCGGCCGCGTGTCTGGGCGAGCACGACCCAGCAGCCTGCATGCTCGCCCTCCTGCTGCACTCGCAGGAACAGCCCTTCCCACTTGCCCCCCGTCTTCACCCGGTGGCCGACCAGCCGCGCGGGCACGACTTTCGTGTCGTTGACGACGACGAGGTCGCCCGGGGCGAGCAGGTCAGGCAGGTCCCGCACGTGCCGATGGGCGAGGTCGCCGGTGCGGCGGTCCACGACGAGCAGCCGCGCCGCCGCCCGATCGGCGAGCGGCTCCTGGGCGATGAGCTCCGGCGGCAGTTCGTAGTCATAGAGATCGGCATCACCCATGCGCCCCAGCCTACCTGCTACAGTGAATGAGATGGATGCTTCCTCCGTGCACACGAGCGTTCTGCCGGCCGAGGTGATGTCGTACCTCGCCGTCGAGCCCGGCATGCGGGTGGTGGACGGCACGCTCGGCGGCGGCGGCCACGCCCGTCTGCTGGCCGAGGCGGTCGGGCCGCAGGGCCTGGTGATCGGGATCGACCGCGATCCGTCGGCGATCGAGCGGGGCGCCCGCGAACTGGCCGGGCTGCCGGTGCGGTTCGCCCAGGCTAACTACTGCGACATCCCGGAGGTGCTCGACGCCCTGGCGATCGACCGCGTCGATCGGGTGCTGCTCGACGTCGGCCTGTCGAGCGATCAGCTCGCCGACGACTCCCGCGGATTCTCGTTCGACTCCGACGGTCCGCTCGACCTGCGGTTCGATCCCACCGAAGGGGAGCCGGCCTGGCGGATGATCAACCGGATGCGGCCCGAGAGTCTCGCCGACATCATCCACGAGTTCGGCGAGGAGCGGTTCAGCCGGCGGATCGCCCGCCGGATCGCCGCCGTGCGGGAGAAGGAGCCGATCAGGACGTCCCGCGAGTTCGCCCGCGTCGTGATGTCGGCGATCCCGCGGCAGCATCCGCCTCCCCGGATTCATCCGGCCACCCGCACCTTCCAGGCGCTCCGCATCGCCGTCAACCAGGAGCTCAAGTCGCTGCGGATCGCCCTCGAGCGAATCCCCACCCGGCTCAACCCTGGCGGTCGGCTGGCCGTAATCTCCTTCCATTCTTTGGAAGACCGGCTCGCCAAAGAGGCCTTCCGCAACCGGCAGGTCTGGGAAAACCTCACGAAGTCGCCTGTGGAAGCAGGCAACGAGGAGGTTCTGCGCAATCCGCGGAGCCGCTCCGCCAAGCTCCGCGCTGGCCAGCGGCTTTGAGAAAAAGCCGTCATCGGGCCGGTTTTTCGGCCCCCGACCGATCTGGCGGCCACTCCGCCATTTCAGCAAAATCCCGGCCCCTATGGGACGAGAAACGAAAATCCTGCTCGGCGTTCTCGGCCTCCTGGCAGGCGTCTTCGTAGGCGTGCTGTCGATGAAGCTGTTCGTGCCGCGGCCGCCCGACGGCGCCGGGCCCGACGTGCACGCCGATCACGACTTTGTCCAATCCCAGGACGTCGTCGATCCGCCCACGCTCGGCCCACGCGCCTGGGACTTCGCCGCGGCACCGCCGCTGGTGTCCGACAACGCCGCAACTCCCCCACCCCCGGACGCCCAAGCGGTGCCGCCGGCCGCTGCGGAACCGCGGCCGCTCGTACCGCCACCCGCGGCCAGCGACGAACTGCTCGGCCCACCGCCCGACGCAATCGCCGCGGAGCCGCCGCGATCACGGTTCGCGGTGCAGCCAGCTGCGGCCTCCGCGCCGGTCACAGCCACCGAGCTCGTTGAACCAGAGACCGAGCAGGCGGCCGTCGTTCCGCCGACCGGCGGCGGTCTCGACCCCACATCCACTCGATCGACGGGCGCAGCCGCGCCGCCCCTCGCTCGCGATCCGTTCGTGGCTCGCACCGCGTGGCAGGAGCCCGTTGCTGCCGCCTCTCTCGATGCCCCGTCGG
>JBILVW010000333.1:0-3695 GCA_044370205.1 Pirellulales bacterium
AGCGAAGGCATGGATGCCGTAGCGCAGCCAGCATCGAGTGAGCGAAGGGCAGGATGCCCGTAGCGAACGTCCGGCGAGAGGGTACGGCCAGCCCCGACCCTGGAGTTGGGGTAGTCCCTCCAGGAATCCTCAATTCGGAGACAAAACACCCTGTCGGGTATGATGCATGCGTCATTTCCGGCATTCCGACTCTGGGCCGACACGCCATGCTTCAGCACCGGCTGCTCGCCATCTTCACGCTACTGCTTCTCGGGAGTCAGGCAGAGCCGGTCAGGGGCATGAACACGGCACCGGCCGCTCCGGACGCCGAGTTGGCCCGGGAACCATCGTGGCCGCTGCCCTCACGCGATGAATTGCGGCGTCGGACGGGCGACTGGCTGGATTCATTCGGCGGCGATCCCGCTGTGGAATCCGCGGTCATCGATGGATGGGACGCGGAATCAGCGGCGGGAGTCGAGCCGCTCGATGCGGTCGTGGGCGTCATTCGCCGGGTCGATCCGCGGGCAGCAACGCTCGAGGCGGCGGCCGTGGATTCACTGGCCGACTCCGCCTGGCTCGACGGATCCGACATCGATTCGTTCGAGCGCGACGCCCTGCGACTCTGGCTGGGCCGCGAGCTCGTGCGGCGGGAGCGGTTCGACGAGGCGCTGCCGCTTCTGGCCGGGCTCGACGTGGCCACGAGCATCGATCCAGCGACGCTGCTCTTCCATCGCGGCGCCTGCCAGCATTGGCTGCTCCAGACCGACGCTGCGATCGAATCGCTCGACATGCTGCTCGAGCGGGCTGGCGGGATTCCGGTGCGGTACGAGCGGGTCGCGCGGCTCCTGCGGGCCGACATCGGGAAGCTGGAGGACGATTCGCTCGATCACATCGCCCGCCGGATGCGGGACATCACCCGCCGGCTCGATCTCGGCCGCGCCGGCCCCGCCACGCGGAAGGTGCAGGATGGCGTCGTCGAGTCGCTCGACCGGCTCATCAAGCAGCTCGAGGATCAGCAGCAGGGCTCGGAGGGCGAGTCATCGGCCGGGGCCGGCGGCAGCGGCGGCCAAGGGGGTGCGGCGAAGCCGATGGACGACAGCCGGCTCGCCGGCGGCCAGGGCAAGGGAGACGTGAAGGCCCGCGACATCGGCTCCGGCGACGGCTGGGGCAACCTGCCGCCACACGCCCGCGAGGCGGCGCTCCAGCAGATCGGCCGCGAGTTTCCGCCCCACTATCGCGAGGCGATCGAGCTCTACTTCAAGCGGCTCGCCGCCGGCACCGAGGAACGCTGACACGATGCTGCCGCGGTGGCTGATCGCGATCCTGTTCGCCGGCCTGGGGATGGTCGCATGCCCCGTGCTGGCCGGTGGTCCGCAGATGCGGCTGGAGATGGCCGATGGATCGGCGGCGGCCGGTGAGCTCGAATCGATCGCTGCCGATGAAGTGCGGATCGTCGCCGATGGCGTCGGCCAGTCGTTCCCCGTCGCCGCGATCCGCCGGATCGTGCGGACGCAGTCGCCCGCCGCGTTGCCGCAGCCCCCGGTGACCGTCACGACCACCGCGGGCGAGCAGCTCACGGGTGACGACTTCGCGTGGACCGGCGACGTGGCGGCGGTGCTCCGCGGAGCGGAACGGCTCGAACTCCCGATCGGCCTCGTGCAGATGGTCGCCTGGCGGCGGCCCGAAGATGGGGCCGACGCTCCGGCCTGGCTGAAGACCCTGCCCGAGCAGCCGGAGTCGGATCTCGTGATCGTGGGGAGCGGTGCCGCAGCCGAGTGCGTGTCCTGCGCGATCACCGGCGTTACGGCCGAGAACGTCACCGTCGTGCTCGATGGCGAGACGATCCCGGTGAAGCGGGCGAAGGTGGCCGGCCTGCGCTGGCTTCGGCCGGAGGGGGCCGCTCGCGGTGGAATCACGGTCGCGACGCGAGCGGGCCGCATCGCCGCAGCCGACATCGCCTGGTCGGCCGACGGCGGACTGCTGCTCGATGGCCGCGTGCGGGCGCCGGCCGACTGGCTCGACTCGATCGACTACGCCGCGGGCCGCACCGTATGGCTGACGGCGATCGAGGCGGAACGAATCGACGTGGAGCCCTACTTCGGCGGCCTGAAGAACGTCGCAGGCCTCGCGGCGTTTTTCGCGCCGCGGAGCGTGGCGGCGGCGGACAACGACGCGGCCCCGTCCCTGATCCTGAGGCCGCGCACGGTCGGCGTGTGGCGGGTGCCGACCGACAGCCGGCGATTCCGTGGCGTGCTGCGATCCGCAGGCGAGGCGACGCCGCGGGCGGTCGTGGTGATCGACCTCGACGGCCGCGAACTCTTTCGGCACGCCTTCGAGCGACGTCCCGAGACGAATGGCGACGCCGCGCGGCCATCCGCAGGAGAGGCGAGCGGCGTCCCGATCGATCTCGACGTGTCGGGCTGCCGCCGGCTCACCCTTACCGTGGACTTCGCCGCGGGCGGCCCCGGCGGCCCCGTCGCGGTCGACGGCGCGAGGTTCGAGAAGTGACGGCCACCATGCGTTCACACTCGTGCCGCCGCCTCGGATTCCTGCTGGCTCTGGCTGCATGCGTGACGGCAGCACCGCCAGCCGCGCGGAGCGACGTCGATCCCGCCGTGCTTCAGGCCGAGGCCCGACGGATCGAGGCCATCCGCTCGGCCTCGCGGTGTGCCGTCGCGATCTTCGCCGGGGAGTCCGGGGGCGGATCGGGCGTGCTCGTAAGCCCGGACGGCTACGCACTGACCAACTTCCACGTCGTCCAGCCGGCCGGCCCGGCGATGCGGTGCGGCCTCGACGACGGCCGGCTCTACGACGCCGTACTCGTGGGACTCGACCCCACTGGCGACGTGGCCCTCGTCCGCCTGCTCGGCCGCGACGACTTTCCGTTCGCGACACTCACCGACAGCGACCTCGTGCAGCCGGGCGACTTCTGCTTCGCCGCCGGCAATCCGTTTCTCCTCGCCACGGACCTCAAGCCGTCGATCAGCGCGGGGATCGTGTCCGGTGTGCATCGCTACCAGTTTCCGGCGGGCACGATCCTCGAGTACACCGATTGCCTGCAGGTCGATGCCGCGATCAATCCGGGCAACTCCGGGGGCGGGCTGTTCGATGCAGCCGGTCGGCTCATCGGCGTCAACGGCCGGGCCTCGTTCGAGAAGCGGGGCCGCGTGAACGTCGGCGTCGGCTACGCGATCTCGGCCAACCAGCTGCGGAACTTCCTCGGCATGCTCCGCGGAGGAAGGCTCGTCGATCACGCCACGCTCGGCGCGACGGTGGCATCGAGTGGCGACGGCCGCGTGCTCGTCTCCGACATTCTCGAATCGTCCGACGCCTGGCGCCGCGGGCTGCGGTATGACGACGAGATCGTGGCGCTCGCGGGCCGACCCGTCCGGACCGTCAATGCGTTCAAGAACGTGCTGGGCACGCTGCCGGCCGGCTGGAAGGTGCCGGTGGTCTACCGCCGTGGCGGCCGCCGCCACGAGGTGATCGTGCGGCTGGCCGCCGTGCACTCGGCCGCCGAACTCGCCGCCCTCGTCGCTGGCGAGATGGAGCCCCAGCCGAAAGCTCCCGGCGACGAAAAGCCAACGCCTCCGTCGCTCCGGCCGGCGGCCACGGAAGCCCCAAGGGTGCCCGAGTCGATCCGCGGCCTCTACGATCCGCGGCCGGGGTTCGTGAACTTCCACTTCAACACGGTCGAGCGGGATCGTGTCGCCCGC
>JBILVW010000335.1:0-3681 GCA_044370205.1 Pirellulales bacterium
CGCCGGGTGGGCATTCCGTATGCGACGGTTACGTCCGACGGCCTCCGCGACGCGACGCGAAGGCTGGCAGCCGAGGCCGAAAGCCAGGCCGGCCGCGGAGCCCTGGTCATTCGCAGTGGCGAAGCCTGTGAGATCGTTTCGCCCACGCGCGTGAGGCTCGGCGACGGCTCCCTCATCGACGCCGCGACGGTCATCGACTGCCGTGGGCGGGCGGCGTCGCCCGGGCTGCCGCGGGGCGCGGGATACCAGTCATTCATCGGGCACGAGTTTCGGATCGGTCGCCGCTGGCCCGCGGCTGAGCCGACGGTGATGGACGTTCGGGAGGACCAGGCCTGCGGCTTCGAGTTTCTTTACGAACTGCCGTTCGGCCCCGATCGCGTGCTGCTGGAATACACCCGCTTCAGCGAGGAGCCCACCTGCGACGAATCGCGGGCGGAGGCGCTGATCGCAGCGCGGCTCGCAGAGGCCGGCGTGGATGCCACTGAACGGGTGCGAACCGAGCGGGGATGCCTGCCCATGCCCTACGCGGCCCCCGCCAAGGCTCCGGGCGTGTCGGTCGCCGGCGGGTACGCAGGCGGCTGGTATCACGCCGCCACGGGATACTCGATGCCGCTGGCAGCCCGCTTCGCCGACATCGTCGGCCGTGCGGCTCCCGACCGCGTCGCCGCCGAACTCGCCGCGGCGGCCGCGGATGATTCGCTGCGGCGCGGATTCGCTCGCTTTCTGAACCGGCTGCTGTTCTGCCTCGTCACGCCTCGTGACCGCTGGAAGATCTTCCGGCGGTTTTATCGGGTGCTTTCGGAGGACCGCATCGCGAGGTTCTACGCCCACCGCTTCACGGTCGCCGACGCGGCCCGAATCGTCATCGGTCGGCCGCCGAGCGGCCTGGCGCCGATTCGCTTTGCCAAGTCGTTCCTTTCCTCTCCAGGTCCGGGGCTGACATGATCACAAACCCCCTCGGTTTCGCCGGACGCTCGCACCAGACCGCCCGCACGCGGCACGGCTGGTCGAAGGCCCTCCAACTCGCCCCCGACCTCTACCCCGGCGTCGGCGGCAAGCGGTTCCGGGCCACCCTGCTGCAGCGGGCCTATGAGTTCGCCGGCGGGCAGGGCGAAGCCCCGGCCTTGATCATCGACGCGGTCGAGATGCTGCATGCCGGGTCGCTCGTTCTCGACGACTTCGAAGATCGCTCGCTGACGCGGAGAAACCAGCCCGCGCTCCACCGGCTGGTCGGGCCGGCTCGCGCGGTCAACGCCGGCAACTGGATGTATTTCAGGGCTCTGGAACTCGCCGGGAACGCCTCCGAGGATCCGGCCCGGTCGGCCGCGGTGCTGAAGAGGTTCATCGAGGTGGCTCGCCAGTGCCACGAAGGGCAGGCGATCGATCTCTCGACGCGAATCGACGAGGTGACACCCCGGCAGGCCCAGGCCACGGCCTTGGCGATTTCGCGGTGGAAGACCGGCCGCCTCGTGTCGCTCGCCGCCTGGTGCGGAGCCCACGCCGCGGCAGGAGACCAGCAGACCCTGCGGGCCGCCGCCGCGTTCGGCTGCCGGGTCGGCATCTGCCTGCAGATGAAGAACGACCTCGACGAACTCGCCGGGTTCGTCGACGGGGCCGAGCGGTGCGACGACCTGCGGAACCGGCGGGTCACCTGGCCCTGGGCATGGGCCGCGGCCCGGCTCCCCGCGGAGGGGTTTGCCGTCCTGCAGCGGCAGCTGGTGGGGCCGCACCCGCAGCTTGCTTCGCGCCGCGCGCTGGCCAAGGATCTTCTCGAAGCGACCAAAGAGATTGCGACGGAGGCGATTCACGCCCGGCTTCGGCGGGCGAAGGATCTCCTGGCCGCCGCGACCGGCGGCGACAGCCGGGCCGGCCGGCTCGCCGAGGTGACCGAGATCCTCCGGATCGCCACGCAGCCGACCGTCACTCAGCAGACCGTCACTCAGCAGACAGTCGCGCAGCAGACAGCGGCGGAGGCGACTTGATGAGCGTGGCGGCCGTCCCTGGTCGGCATGCCCGCGGAGCGGCCGCCGGCCCGCGGCGGCGGGCCGCCGTGATCGGCAGCGGCTTCGGCGGCCTGGCGGCGGCCATTCGTCTGCAGTCGATGGGCTTCGAGACGGTCTGCTACGAGGCCCATGACAAGCCGGGTGGAAGGGCCTACGTCTACGAAGACGGCGGCTTCATCTTCGATGCCGGGCCGACCGTGATCACGGCTCCGCATTGCCTCGAGGAGCTGTTCGAGCTGTCCGGGCGGCGGATGGCGGACTATGTCCGTCTGCTGCCGGTGACGCCGCTCTACCGACTTCAATGGAGCGACGGCGTCTCGTTCGATTACGTCGCCGACGAGGCCGGGCTGATCGAGCAGGTCCGCCGCGTGAGCCCCGGCGACGTCGACGGCTATCGGCGGTTCGCCGACTACGCGCGGCAGGTCTTCGAGAAAGGATACGAGGAGCTCGGGGCCGTTCCGTTCCTGAGCTTCACCGACATGCTGCGGGCCGCGCCGCACCTGGCCCGTCTGCGGGCCGATCGCAGCGTCTACGCCCAGGTTTCCCGATTCGTGAAGGACGAGCACCTCCGGCAGGCCTTCAGCTTTCACCCGCTGCTCGTCGGCGGCAACCCGCTCGACACGAGCTCCATCTACACGCTGATCCACTGGATCGAGCGAAAGTGGGGCGTGTTCTTCCCCGAGGGGGGCACCGGGGCGCTGGTGCGTGGGCTTGTGCGTCTGTTCGAAGATCTCGGCGGCACGCTTCGGCTGGAGACCCCGGTAGATCATGTCGCGCTCCAGCCCGGCCCGGCTGCGCCGCAGCACGTCGTCCACGCCGCCGGCCTGCCGCCGGAGGCGTTCGACGTCGTCGTCTCGAATGCCGACGTCCACCACACCTACGCGACGCTCTACCGCGGCGTCGCCGGGGCCGAGCGGCGGCAGCGGCGGCTCGAACGGATGTCCTGGTCGATGTCGTTGTTCGTGCTCTATTTCGGCACGAACCGCCGCTATCCCGATCTCGCCCACCACACGATCCTGTTCGGGCCGCGGTTCAAGGGGCTCTTGCGAGACATCTTTCGCGGCCCGCGCTTGCCCGACGACTTCAGCCTCTACCTCCACGCCCCCACGATCACCGACCCCGGCATGGCCCCCGCGGGGTGCGAGTCGTTCTACGTGCTCAGCCCCGTGCCTCACCTCGGCAACGCGGCGGTCGATTGGGATGCGGTGGCCGTCAAGTATGGTGACACGATCCTCGCTGCGCTCGAGCGGCACCTGCCGGGCCTCCGACAATCGATCGTGACCCGCCGCCACTTCACGCCCGCCGACTTCGCCGCCAAGTTCAATGCCCACCACGGGTCGGCCTTCTCGGTGGCGCCCAAGCTCACGCAGAGCGCCTACTTCCGTCCGCACAACCGCGACCCGGACATCCCCGGGCTCTACATCGCCGGGGCGGGAACCCACCCGGGCGCCGGCGTGCCCGGGGTGGTCAACTCCGCGAAGGCGACCTGCGACACGATCGCAGCGGATTTCCATGTCATTACCAGCTAGGTCGTCACCGGCTGGCGGGCTGCAGAACGAGGCTGCGGCCCGCGAGTCGATCCAGCGTCACAGCCGGTCGTTCTCATTTGCGAGCCGGCTGCTGCCGACCGCCACGCGGGCCGACGTGGAGCGGCTCTACGCCTGGTGCCGGTGGTGCG
>JBILVW010000336.1:0-3658 GCA_044370205.1 Pirellulales bacterium
CGCCAAGCTGCTTGGCCGGGAACTCGTGTCACGCGAAGGCTCAGCGGCCGAGCAGGTGGAGCGGCTGTTTCGGGCCCCGTTCGTCGTCGTGTCACACGGCACCGAGGCTGATCCCGTGCTCAACTACGGCAACGCCGCGGCGCTGGCCCTCTGGGAGATGACGACGGAGCAACTCACGCGGACGCCCTCGCGGCTCACGGCCGAGCCTGTGCATCGCGACGAGCGGACGCGGCTGCTCGAGCGCACGCGTCGGGATGGCTACGTGGACGACTACTCGGGCGTGCGGATCTCCGCGACCGGAAAGCGGTTTCGGATCGAGCGGGCGATCGTGTGGAACCTCACCGACGCGGCCGGCAATCACCGCGGCCAGGCCGCCACGTTCGACTCGTGGACGCCGCTGCCGTGAGCGCCTCTAATAGTGGGGCATCCAAATCGTCCCCGTCTCCCGGAGGTGTCGCGATGTCGATCGAAAAGCTGCTGGTAATGGTCGTCGTGGGTTTCGCGTTCGCCTGTGCCGCGTCGGCAGCCCGGGCTGATGCCCCGCTTTCCGGCGAGATGAAGTCGATCGACGGCAAGCCGGTCGATCTGGCTGGCTACAAGGGCAAGGTGGTGCTCGTCGTCAACGTCGCGAGCCGCTGCGGCTACACGAAGCAGTACGCCGGCATGCAGAAGCTGTTCGACACGTACAAAGACAAAGGCTTCGTGATCCTCGGCTTCCCCGCCAACGACTTCGGCGCCCAGGAGCCTGGCAACGACGCCGAGATCGCTGAATTTTGCTCGACGAAATACGGCGTGACCTTCCCGATGTTCTCCAAGATCACGGTCAAGGGCCCTGAGAAGGCGGCGCTCTACAAGTCGCTCACTGATGCCGCCGATCCCAAGGGCGAGGTAGCCTGGAACTTCGAGAAGTTCCTCATCGGCAAGGACGGCGCGGTCATCGGACGGTACAAGTCGGGCGTCTCCCCCGAGAGCGGCGAACTCGCCGCCGCCATCGAAGCCGCCCTCGCCAAGTAATCCCTGCAGAAGGCGAGGCGCGCGGCCCCAACGCCCCCGAGCCGGCAACTTTTCCCCGGGAATGACCGCGGGGCCGCGGGCCGTGCCGCCGGTTGACCACCCCGGCCAGCCGGGTATGTTCAGGCTTCCCGCAGGGCTGTTTGGCGGGGTGTTCCGCGTGGAGAATCCGAATTGGCAGATGCTGAAATCCCGGGGGATGCCGGTGCCGAAGAAACCGGCGGGCTGCGCGACATCTCGGGCGGGCGGCTGATCGAACTGCCGATCGAGCAGGAGCTCAAGGACAGCTATCTCACGTACGCGATGAGCGTGATCGTGAGCCGGGCCCTGCCTGACGTCCGCGACGGGCTCAAGCCCTCGCAGCGGCGAATCCTCGTCGCCATGAACGATCTCAATCTTTCGCCGGGCGCCGCCCGCGTGAAGTGCGCCAAGATCTCGGGCGACACCAGCGGCAACTACCACCCGCACGGTGAAAGCGTGATCTACCCCACGCTCGTCCGCATGGCCCAGGAATGGAACATGCGGCACGTGCTGGTCGACAAGCAGGGCAACTTCGGCTCGATCGCCGGCCTGCCCGCGGCCGCCATGCGATACACCGAGGCCCGGCTCTCGCCGATCGCGGCGATGATGCTCGATGACCTCGAGCTCGACACGGTTGACTTCGTGCCGAGCTACGACGAGCGGAACACCGAGCCGGTGGTGCTGCCGAGCCGGTTCCCGAATCTCGTCGTCAACGGTGCCGGCGGCATCGCCGTGGGCATGGCCACGAGCATCCCGCCGCACAACCTCGGCGAGGTCTGTCGGGCGCTCGTCGCGATGATCGACAATCCCGGAATCTCGACGGCCGAGGTGTTTCAGATCGTGCCGGGGCCCGACTTCCCGACGGGCGGCATCGTGATGGGCCGCGACGCCCTGATGCGGGGCTACCTCACGGGCCGCAGCACGATCACGCTGCGGGCGCGGGCCCACGTGGAGGAGTTCGGCAAGAACCGAAGCCGGATCGTCGTCACCGAGATCCCCTACCAGCAGACCCGCGACGCGATCGAGGAGAAGATCGCCGAACTCGTCAATGAGGATCGGATCAAGGGCATCTCGGCGATCCGCAACGAGAGCGACCTCAAGGAGCCGGTGCGGCTCATTCTGGAATTGAAGCGCGACGCCGATCCCGACGTGGTGCTCAACCAGCTCTACCAGTTCTCGCCGCTCCAGACTTCGTTCTCGCTCATCTTCCTGGCGCTCGTCGACGGCAAGCCGCGGATCCTGTCGTTCAAGAACATGCTGGAGGAGTTCCTCCGGCACCGCACGACGGTGATCCGCCGCCGCACGCAGCATCTGCTGCAGAAGGCCCGCAGCCGCAAGCACACGCTCGAGGGGCTGCTCGTCGCACTGGCGAACATCGACGAGGTGATCAAGATCATCCGCAGTTCGCGGTCGCAGGCCGAGGCGAAGGAGCGGCTCTGCCAGCTCCAGGCGCCGGCGGCGCTGCTGGAGCGGGCGCTCGGGGCCGAGGGCTTCGCGGTGTTCCAGGAGGAGCGGGGCGCGAGCGACGCCTACGGCCTCTCGCCCGTGCAGGCCGATGCGATCCTGCGGCTCACGCTGGGCCAGCTCGTGAACCTCGAGCAGGAGAAGCTGGGGGGCGAGCACCGCGAGCTGCTCGCCAAGATCGGCGAGTTCCGCCGGATCCTCTCCAGCGATTCCAACATCAAGGCGTTGATCCGCGGGGAGCTCGTCGAACTCGAGACCAAGCATGCCGACGAGCGGCGCACGGAGATCAGCGGCGAGGCCGGCGACATTCGCGACATGGCCGAGCTGATCACGGAAGCCACGATGGTGGTGACGATCAGCCGGGCCGGCTACGTGAAGCGGACGGCCGCCGACGTGTATCGGGCCCAGCGACGCGGCGGCAAGGGGATCAAGGGCACGAGCACCGACGAAGAGGATCCGATCGAGCACCTGTTCGTCGCCAGCACCCACGACTGGCTGCTCGTGTTCACCACGCTCGGGAAGGTATTCTCGATGCGTGTGTTCGAGCTGCCGGAGTTGGCCCGCGATGCGAAGGGGCGGGCGCTCGTCAATCTGCTGGAGCTCGAGCCCGGCGAAAAAGTGGCCGACTGCCGGGCCGTGGGCGGCTTCGAAGACCCGAACCAGTTCCTCATGCTCGCCACCCGCAGCGGCATGGTGAAGAAGACGGCGCTCGAGCAGTATCGCCGCCGCCGCACCAAGGGTCTGATCGCCGTGAAGCTCCGCGAAGGCGACGAGCTCGTCGATGCCGTGATCACGAAGCCTGGTGACGAGCTCGTATTGGCCACCGCGAAGGGCATGGCGATCCGGTTTCCCGAATCCGACGCTCGGCCGATGGGCCGCGACACCAGCGGCGTTCGTGGCATCAAGCTCGGCAGCGGCGACCGGCTCGTGGGCATGGTGGTGGCCGAGCCCGATGCCACGCTGCTCACCGTCTGCGAGCATGGCTACGGCAAGCGGACGCCCTTCGGCGCCGGCACGCCCGTCTCCGGCCCGGCACCGGGCGAGGAGGGGGCCGAAGAGTCCGTCGCCGAGGAGCCGGCCGAGACGGAGGCCGCCGACGAGGGCGACGGCGATGCCGGCTCGAGCGGCGCCCGCTACCGCACGCAGCGGCGCGGCGGTAAGG
>JBILVW010000337.1:0-3657 GCA_044370205.1 Pirellulales bacterium
CTCGCCGCGGGAGTCAGCGGCCAGCCGATGGCCACGCAGACCCAGCTGCTCGTGCCCACCGAGAAGGGGCTGCGGGTCGTGAGGCAGGCCGACGGCCTGGCCGATCCGCGGTTCGAGGGTCCGAAGCTCGACGAGAAGGTGCTCGGCGTCGCCAAGTGGCGCGACCAGCTGTTCCTGAACGTCGGGTATGCCTGGACCGATGAGCGCTGGCCGCCCCGCACGTACGTGGAAGTCGAACACAAGCCCTCCATCTGGGTTCCGGAATCCACCCTACCCGCCGCTGACGCCCGCAAATGAACAACTCCACCCGTTCGATCCTCCCGTCGCTCGTCCGTCCATCGCTCCTGCTGGTCGTGCTGGCCGGCTCGGCGATCGCGCAGCCGCATCAACTCGTTGAGAACTTCACGGCAGTGTTGCCGGAAGGCAACGGCATCCGTGCCGAGGCCGACGCGTCCAATCCGAAGGTCGGCCTCGCCGCAGCGCGGCTGCACTACACGATCGACCCGAAAACCCGCTTCGCCACGCTCGACTGCGGCGACGGGCGGCAGACCTTCGTCGGCCCGGGAACGCTCAGGCTGTGGGTCGAGGGCGATACCTCCGGCAACGAGTTGGAGTTGATCGTCCGCGAGGGCAAGCCGCAGACGACGCCCGACGGCCGCCAGACGCTCGCCGTCAAACGCGAATTCACTCTGCCACGAGTGAAGCTCGGTTTCTCCGGCTGGAAGGAGGTCGAGTTCAACGTGCCCGCCCCCGCGGACGGAAACCTGAACTGGCTCAGGTCGATTCGCGTCCGCGCCGACGGCAAGGAGCCCAAGGGGTCGGGCACCATCGGGCTCGATGACCTGCGGTTCATGACCGCCGCGGCCCCACCGAACGGCCAGGTGTCGGTGGGATGGATCGGCCCCGACGTCCGCGAGTTCGGCGGCCCGATGGAGCTGTTCGTCGATGCCCGCAACTTCACGCAGGCGCCGGCCCTGGTGCAGGGGCGGGTGCAGGTGACCGACCGCAACGAGAACACGGTGGCCGCGCGGGAGTTCAAGGGGCAGCTCGCCGCCAACGAGCAGAAGGAGTTTCGCTGGGATCTCGCCCCCGAGAACCTCGCGGGGTTTCTGCCCCCGTTCAGGGTCGCTGGCGAAGTCACGTCGCCGGAACTGCCCGAGCTGGTCGCCCGCATCGACTCGCAGCTGGTCGTGGGCAACAGCCGCTATCTCTTCGACGACATGGGGGATGCGGCCTTCCGCTGGTTCACCGCCGGCAGTCCGATCACGCCCCGCGGCAACCAGAGCGCCTGGGTCGCCTGGACGCACGGCGAGCGGCAGCGGGCCAGCGCGCTTGCGCAAACGGAGGCCCGGATCGCCCGGGTTTCCGTGCGGCCGGAAAACGGCAGGCCGCCGGGACAGCACGCGATGCAGATCGAGTACGCCGGCGACGCGGTCGTCTACAACGGCGCCTCCCGCACCCTGCCCGGCAACGCCTACCGTGCCGGCTTCTGGGTGAAGGGGGACGGCAGCAGGTCGAGATTGTTCGCGCTCTTCCTCGACTTCGCCGAAGACGGCAACGCGATGGGAGGCGGACCGAAGCGAACGCTGGAAGGGGAGCGCGAAATCGCGACGCTCGACTTCGCCGACTGGCGGTATTTCGAGGTGTCGCTTCCCGGCCGCGGCCTCGGCGCGAACACACCGCGCGGATCCACCCCGGAGATCGATTTCCCGCTCGAGCTCACCGCCCTGAGGATCGAAGCGGCCGAGCCGAACCTCGCGGGATCGATCCAGGTCGGCCCGATCCTGGTATCCACGCAGCAGCCGCCCGCCGAATCGCTCGCCGTGCACATCGCCTACGACGATCCGGCCCACGGCTGGCGGCCTGACGCCAACGCGAAGGCCACGATCCAGAATTCGTCGCTCGTCGCGGCCCGCAAGGTGACGGCCCAGTGGACGCTGCTCGATCGTGCCGGCCAGGCGATCGGGAGCGGACAGGCCGGCCTCGACCTGGCGATCGGCGAGGCGAAGTCGATTCCGATCCCGCTCGCCGGCCTCGCCAAGGCGGCCGCCGGCACGCTCGCGCCGTTCACCCTGCAGGTCACGGCGTTCGACCAGGCCGACGGCTCGGTCACCACCACGCGGGAAATCGTGCTCACCCGGCCCGACAGCCGGATGCTCGTCGCCGATTTCGAGGCGGATCGGGGCTACCTCGGGCTGAAGGGCACGGACATCACAACGGCTCCCGCCGAAGGCGCGGCCGCTGCCCGCACGGCAGCCGAGCAGGCGCACGGCGGCACGCGGTCGCTGGCCATCGAGTGGAGCAAGCCGAATCTCGCGCGCCGGGTGGTGTCGGTCGATCCTCCGCTGCCCGGGGTGCCGGTCGAACTTTCCCTCTGGGTGCACGGCGATGAATCGGGCGTGCTCGTGTATCCGCTGATCGGCGATCGCAAGGGCATTCCCAAGGGAGTGCCGAACAATCTCTTCCTCCCGCGAACCCAAGGGGCATTCCAGAACGCGGTTCGCGTTGACTGGAAGGGCTGGCGGGAGATCCGCTTCACGCTGCCTCCGCCGGCTCCGGGCTGGGGCGACGGTTCGAAGCTGCTCCCCTTCACGCCGAACTATCCGCTCGGCGTCCACCTCGCCGTGGATGCACGCACCGCGACGGCCGACTCCGGCCTGCTGTTCTTCGACGATCTCGCCGTGACGACGCAGCTTCCGCCGGAGGAACGTATCTCGCTTGAGTTCGCCCGGTCGGGGGAATCGAACGTGCTGCCGCCGGGCTCGCCGGTGAGCGTCACGCTGTGCAATCTCGGCCTCGCGGAGTCGCGCAGGGTGGCGGTCAGCGGAGGCCTGTTCGACTGGCGCGGGGAGCGGATCTCCGGCATCGACCGGGAGGTCGACCTCGCCGCGGGCGCCCGCGAGCCAATCGTCGTCGCGAAGGATTTTCCGCCGGGGTTCTATCGGCTCCGCGTGGAGGTCCGTGAAGCCGGCCGACCCGCGCCGCTCGCCACGGTCGACGACGAGATTCTCTTCGCCGATCCCGCCGGCTTCCTGGGGCCGCAGTGGATCGAGCTTGTCAACGACGAGTGGCCGCTTCGCAAGCCGGTGGGGGCGACGTTCAACGTCGTCGATGAAGACTGGGATTGGGTCGAGCACCACCCCGGCAACCTGCAGGTGGACACGATCAGGATGCGGGCCGGGCGGGTGAGCGCCGCGGGGGGCGAGCCCTTTCTCCTGCTCGGCTACTCCGCCTTCTGGGCGGCGCAGGGCGGCCTCGAGCAGGTCAAGCAGGGCACGTTCGTCCGCCCCCTGCGGGATCGGGGGCATGCGGTGAGCACCTTCATGATTCCGGAGCGGCTCGACGACTGGGACAACTTCGTCCAGGAGGTGATGCGCGGAGCGGCGGATGCCGTCAGCGGCTGGATGCTCTGGGATGGGGCCGACAGCAATGGACCGCTGGCGTTCCCGCCGGACAAACTCCTGCCGTTTTTGCGGGCGACCGACAAGTGGCGGCGGATCTACGGCAACGACAAGCCCCTGTACCTTGGCGGGCTCGGCCGCGAGACGGCCATTCCCTACCTGTTCGAACTGGGCAAGGCCGGCGGGCTCGAGTGCCTCACCGGCGCGAACGTGCGGCTCGACGTGGGCCGGCTCTCGCCAGAGGACGCGGGCGTGG
>JBILVW010000338.1:0-3656 GCA_044370205.1 Pirellulales bacterium
CCGTTCCACGATCCACGGCAGACAGCGCAGGATCCTCACCGCCATCACGAGCAGCCGCGGCACGAGCCCCACGATCGGCTCGTGCACCCCGGTGGCCGCCTGCACGAGGCCGAGCAGGGTTCCCGTGAGGAAGCCGGCGATCAAGACCGGCGCGGCCACGACGAGGCCGGTCAGCAACGCCTGTCGCACGAGTTCCACGAGCTGCGCGTCGATCATCGGATGCCTTTCAGCCGGTGGCGGCCCGCACGCCGTCGAGCAGCGACCGCACCACGAGCGCCCAGCCGTCGGCGGCCACGAACACCAGCAACTTGAGCGGCAGCGAGACGAGCGTGGGGGGCAGCATGACGAGCCCCGTCGAGACGACGAGCGTGGCCACGAGGATGTCGAGCACGAGGAACGGCAGCAGCAGCCGGAAGCCGATCGCAAACGCCGTTTCCAGTTCGCTCACCAGGAAGGCGGGCAGGAGCGCCTCGACCGGCACGTCGTCATACGTGGCGGCCCGCTGCGGCCCGGCCGGATGACGCTGCAGAAAGAGCAGCATCGTGTCGCGGTTGCCGGCCTGCTCGATCTGCGTCGCCATCCAGCGACGGATCGGCAGCGAGCCCTTCTCGAAGGCCTCGGCCGGGGCGAGCGTGCCCGCGCGGCACGGCTCCACGCCGTCCCGCCAGGCCTGCGTCCAGACCGGCCACATCACGAGCGCCGAGAGAAAGATCGCGAGCGACGCGAGAATCTGGTTCGACGGGATCTGCGGGGCGCCGAGGCCCTGCCGCAAGAGCGCGAGCACGACGGAGATCCGCACGAAGCAGGTGGTCATCAGCAGCACGGCCGGCGCGAGGCTCATCACGCCGAACGCGAGCGCCGAAGGCAGGATCGCCTCGATCGCGGTGGTGTCCAGGAGCGACTCGAGGCCTGCCGTGGCGTCCGGCTCGGCCGGCGTCGCGGCGGCGGCCGCAGCAGCCGGTGCGTGCGTTGGAGTCGCCGCAGATGTGACGGCAGGCGTGAGCGCCGCCGCCACGTCGCCATCGGCGGCGATTGCCAGTGGCGTGTCGAGCACGCAGGCCGAAGCCGCGAGCACGAACGCGAGCACCGCCGATGCGGTGGCCGGCCCCTTCGCGGCCGTCGGCTTCGCGATCGCGGGCCGCGGCAAGCCGCGGCAGGCGGCCGTGATGACCGCGGTGGCCTGCGGGTCGGTGATCTCGGCGAGAGTCGTGGGGCCGGCCGACGACAGGCCGACGAGCAGCGTCTTGGGGCCGAACCGCACGATTCGCACAGCATGCCCACCAGCCAGCGGCGCCGCCCCGAGCACCTCGAATACGTCCGGCGGCAGCAGCTGCGGCCGCCGCTGGGCGAAGAACCGAAACCCGGCGAGTACGGCAAACGCACCGCCGAGCGCGACAAGCAGCCGCCAGTCGCCGAGCGCAGGCCCGGCCGCGCCGCGGGGCATGGCCGGCTGCGCAGCGGACACGCTCGCCGCCTCGGCCACTCGCTCTTCGAGCAGCACGACGGGCTGGATGGCGGGCTGCGGCTCGTCGGCAGCCACGGCGTTCATGGCCGCCGCGCACACGAACCACACCAGCAGTGCCGACGACAGGCGGCCGCTCATGCGGCCACCTTGCGCGGCAGGCCGCCGGGCGAATCCTCCGGCACCATGTCGGCATCGCCCCGCGCGTCGATCGAGTTCCAGTCGATCCGCGGCTGGCTGCGGCGGTGCGGCCGCTCGGGCCGGCGACCACCCGACGCAGTCATGAGCAGCATCCACACGAGCACGGCGGCCGAGACCGCGATCACCACGAGCCAGGCCTCGCGGGGCACCGCCGCCATGTCGCCGGCGGCCACCGCCTGACAGGCGGCGTCGAGAATCTGTCCCGGCGTGTGGGCGTGGCCCGGACGGGGCGGGGCCGACGTGGAAGGCATGGCGATGGATGGAGCCAGCGCTGCCGGGGCTGCCACCGTCGCGACCGAGCGGGTCGAGCGGCTTGGCGTGGCCGCGAACTCCGTCACCACGACGCGGCAGTCGTCCGGATCGGGCGTCGGGGGCAGAAGGCCGCGGACATGCTCCACGAGCCGCTCCCGCTCGCGGCGATACACGCTGGCGGCATCGGCCGCGGGATCACGAGCCAGAGCCGCTTGGGCGGCCGCGCGGAGGTAACCGTCGGGGATGGCGAGCGAGACGAGGATCGTGTCGGGGCCGGCGGAACTCGCGGCGGCCGTCGTGTCGATGGCCGGCGGTGCCGGGGCCGGCGGCGCGGTGGCCGCCGCGATCTCGGCGGGTGCATTGGCATCAGCGACGAGCTGGTCGCCCCGCTGCCGCAGCGGCTCGGGGAGCGCCGGTGGCTCGACCACCACCGGCACGGCCGGGGCGGCGACGGGGAGCGTGACCGTCACATCCACGACCGCACCTTTGACGAACGTCAGGCTCTGTCGCACCTTGGCGGCGAGGTGCCGCTCGTGGGCCACGCGGCGAGCGAGCTCGGGATCGACGGCCAGATCGTCGTGCACCTCCTCGGCCACGAGCGGCCCGGCGTGCACGCGGCCGCTGCGCAGATCGGTGACGGCGACGTCTTCGGGCTTGAGGCCCGCGATCGATGCGGCAACGAGCACCCGAATCGCCTGCACCCGCGCGGGCTCGAGCTCCGCGTCGGGCTGCGTGCGGACGTTGACGCTCGCGGTCTTCACGGGCCCGGCGGCGATCCCGCCGTCGAATCCGGATCGCTCGCCGACGTCGTAGAACACGGCGGCCCGCTCGATCCCGGGCATCGAGCAGATCACGTGGGCCAGTTCCTCCTGCACGGCGACCCGCAGCATCTCCTCCTGCACCGCGCGGCTCTGCCAGGGGCTGTTCTTCTCGAGCGCCCGCTTGAGGCTGCTGCCGAACTCGCGGGGCAGCGCCTCCGCGTCCACCAGCGCCCGCATGTAGGCGCTCTGCCGCTGCCGGGGCACCCACACGCGGCCGTCCTCGGTGCGGTGATCGGCCAGCTGCGCCCGGTCGAAGGCGGCCTCGACGATCGCCATCTCCGACGAGGGGAGCACGGTGCCGGAGAGCAGCTCGACCTCCTCGTTGATCGGCCGGTCGCGAACGAGCCACGCGGCCCAGCCCACCGACGCCGCCACCAGTCCGAGAGCGATCACCTGGGTGACCGAGAGCCGCGGCAGGCGGGATGTCGGGAATGAATCGGAAGAGTGATCGTTCATCGGGTCGCTTTCTCTGTCAGGCCGCCATGCCCTGGGCCCGCCGCCGCGGCAGCCGCAGCGTGACGGCCATACCCCCCTCGGGGCAGGCCGCGATGGCCAGCGAGCCGCCGAGGCGTGCGGCCAGCGCCGCGAGATCGGCGGGGCATGCCGTCGTGCGATGGGCTCCGGAGTCGGCGACCTCGATCTCGACGCCTGCGGCCGTATCGACGACCGTCACGACCACCTCGCGGAGCGGCGGTAGGTCGCTGTGAGGATCCCGCTGGGATGCAGCCTCGCAGCCGCGTTGCATCAGGGATTCGAGCAATCGTCCGACCAGCTGCGGATCGCCGTGCATGTTGATGCCGGGATCGACGTCGCAGACCAGCCGCACGCCGGGGCAGTGCCGCCGCGCGGCCTCCGCGGCCCGCATCACGTGATCGGCCAACGCGGCCTCGCCGCGGAGCGTCAGGATCTGGGGCCGCGCG
>JBILVW010000339.1:0-3653 GCA_044370205.1 Pirellulales bacterium
AGCCTCCCTCTTCTTGAGTAGACGGAGGCTCGGGCCTGCACATGCCCTCTCGCGGGCTATGGAAGCGAGCGCAGGCAGGATGCCGAAGCGAAGCGGACATGCAGTGAGCGAAGGACAGGATGTCCGTAGCGAACGTCCGCCGAGAGGGCATGTGCAGGCCCGAGCCGGGTTGGTCAGTTGCACGGAAATCCCGGGGTTACGGCGGCCGGCCGCGTGCGGTTATCCTGATGGAGGCCGGGCATCATGAGGATGTCCGGCAAACGCCTTCCGATGATTGACCAGCCCCCCCTTCCTGCGTGCCCCTCCGATTCTGCCGGCTTCGGCGGCGGGGCAAAAAAGCTGCGCGTGGGGGCGGTTCAGTATTTGAACACTCGGCCGCTCGTGCATGGCCTCGCGGCCGCCGGAGTCGATGTTCGGTATGACCTGCCGAGCCGGCTGGCCGACCGGCTGGCTGCGGGGAATCTCGACGTCGCCCTGATTCCGTCGATCGAGCTGTTTCGAGGCGACGGGTATCGCACGGTGTCGAATGCCTGCATCGGCTGCCGCGGCCCGGTGATGAGCGTGAAGTTGCTCTTCCGCACGCCGCCGGAACGCGTGGCGACGCTCGCCACCGATGAGGGTTCGAGAACGAGCGCTACCCTGGCGCGGATTCTGCTGGCCGAGCGGCACGGGGTGCAGCCGGCCACCACGCTGCTGCCGATCGGTGCCGGGCCCGGAGACACGCGGGCCGATGCCGTCCTGCTCATCGGCGATCGGGCCCTCGGCTCGATCGGCGGCTCGTTCCAGCTCGTCTGGGATCTTGGCGACGAATGGTGCCGCTGGACCGGCTTGCCGTTCGTGTTCGCCGTGTGGGCCGCGCGGGGCGACGTCGATACCCGCGGCATCGAGCCGTTGCTCGCCGCGGCCCGCGACTCCGGACGGTCCAATCTGGCTGCAATCGCCGCGGCCGAGGCGGCGGGGCACGGGCTCACGGTGCCGCAGTGCCTGAGTTACCTCCGCGACAATCTTCACTATCACCTTGGCCCCCGCGAACACGAGGCCCTGCGGCTGTTTCGCGAACATGCGATCCGGCTCGGGCTGGCACCGAGCGGTGCCGACGCGTTCGTACGAACGTCGGCTCCTGCACCGGCAGGGAGACTTTCCTCATGAGCCGATCCGACATTGCCTCCATTCTCGATGACGTGGTCGCCGGAGGCCGGCTCGGATTCGACGATGCCGTACGGCTGCTCGAGTCGCGGGAACTTGCGGCGATCGGACGGGCGGCCGACGCGGTCACCCGCCGGCTCCATCCGGAGCCCTGGCGGACCTACAACATCGATCGCAACATCAATTACACGAACATCTGCACCGCGGTCTGTGATTTCTGCGCGTTCTACCGCGGACCGAAGCATCCCGAAGGCTACGTGCTCGACCGGGAGGTGATCCTCACGAAGATCGAGGAGACGGTGGCGGTCGGCGGCGATCAGATCCTCATGCAGGGGGGCCTGCATCCCACGCTCACGCTCGAGTGGTACGAGGATCTGCTCCGCGACATCAAGTCGCATTTTCCCGACGTCAACATCCACGGCTTCTCGCCGCCGGAGATTTACCACTTCACGAAGATCTCGAAGCGGCCGCTCCGCGAGGTGCTCGAGCGGCTCGCCCAGGCGGGGCTCGGCTCGCTGCCCGGCGGCGGCGGCGAGATCCTGGTGGATCGCGTGCGTGGGGCGATGACCCGCGGCAAGGTGATGACCGACGACTGGCTGGAGGTGCACCGCCAGTGGCATCTCCTGGGCGGACGCAGCACCGCCACGATGATGTACGGCCACATCGAGACACTGCCCGAGCGGGTCGAGCACCTCGACAGGCTGCGGCAGCTGCAGGACGAGACGGGGGGCTTCACGGCGTTCATCTGCTGGTCGTTCCAGCCGGAGAACACGGAGATGGCCGACATCCCGGCGTCGGGTCCGTTCGAATACCTGAAGACCCAGGCGGTGGCCCGGCTCTACCTCGACAACTTCCCGAACATCCAGTCGAGCTGGGTCACGCAGGGCCGCGAGATCGGCCAGCTCGCCCTGCTCTTCGGCGCCAACGACATGGGCAGCCTGATGATCGAGGAGAACGTCGTCAGCGCCGCGGGCACGGTGCACCATCTCACGCTCGACCAGATGAAGTCGGCGATCTCCGAGCTCGGCTGGATTCCGCGGCGACGCAACGTGTTTTACGAGCTCTTCGAAGAGGAGCCCGTCACGCCGGCCGCCGATCCGGAGCGAACCCGAGCCCGCGCGGTGCATCTGCCCGTGGCCACGGCGACCCCGTGACGCGGCGATCGCTTACGCTCCGTGCCCGGCACGTTCTGCCGATCGCGGCGCCCCCGCTCGACAATGGCTGGGTGCGAATCGAACGCGGCCGCATCGCGGCGCTGGGTCGTGGCATCCCGCCGTCTGGTGCCCTCGATCTCGGCGACGCGATCATCCTGCCAGGATTCGTCAACGCCCATACCCACCTCGAGTTCTCGGAGCTGCGCGAGCCGCTCGATCCCACCGGCGGCCTGCCGGCCTGGATCCGCCGCATCGTGGCCCTCCGCCGGCGACGGCCGCTGAACCACGACGCCGACGCGGTGAAGGCCGTGCATCTGGGCTTGCAGGAGAGTGCTGCGGCGGGCGTCACGGCGATCGGCGAGATCGCGACGGCAGCACCGCTCGACGCCTACGCAGGCTCCGGCCCCAGGCTGCGGGTGTTCCGCGAGGCCCTCGGCGTGACCTCGATCGCAGCCGCGACCGCACTCAGCAACTCGATCCGCGATCTCGACCGGCTCCATGCCCGCGGTATTCCCGTCGGCATCTCCCCGCACGCCCCCTATTCGGTCGCCGCCCCGCTCGGCTCGCGGCTTCTGGCTGAGGCACGCCGGCGGCGACTTCCCGCTGCGATACACCTCGCCGAAAGCCTGGAGGAGGAAGACCTGCTGGCCCACGTCACGGGCCCGTTCCGCGATCTGCTCGAAGATCTCGGCGTCTGGCCGGCTGGCGAGCCGCCGCGGTTCGTTCAGACCGCCGACTGGATCTCGCAGCTCGCCCGAGGCCCGCGGGGCATCGTCGTGCACGGCACGCACCTCGGCCGCAATCCAACGGCACTCGCACGGCTCGCCCGCCATCGCGGCCGGCTCGCCGTGGCGATCTGCCCGCGGACCACGCTGGCTCTCTCCGGCGGCCTGCCGCCGCTCGGGCTCTTTCGCGAGGCCGGCCTTCGCGTGGCGATCGGCACCGACAGCCGGGCCTCGAACCCCGACCTCTCGGTGCTCACCGAATGCCGCACGCTCGTCAATTCCGGCCTCTGCACTGCCGCGGAAGCCCTGACGATGGCCACGCTCCACGGCGCCTGGGCGTTGATGCTCGAGAGGCGATGCGGCAGCCTGCTGCCCGGCCGTGCCGCCGACCTCGCGATCCTCCGCCCGGCTTCACCCCACGCCGACCCGTTCACGGCCGCCCTCGGCCCCGACACCCGCGTCGCCGCCACCCTCCGCGCCGGCCGCGTCATCGCGGGGAGGCTGTGAGCATCCCTCGGCAAGCGGAGCCGGCCGGAGGTCGCGCGCAGCCGCCGGTGAATTTTGACTGCCAGAGTTGGCGCACCACGTCAGTTGAGCATGCGACGTCAAAATCCGCCGGCGGCGAGCA
>JBILVW010000340.1:0-3652 GCA_044370205.1 Pirellulales bacterium
TGGGTTCTTCATGCCCGCGATCAGAACGGGAATGTCGCGGGGGAGCGTGGTCGGGGGCAGGTCACCCAGGTCGATGCCGTTGGGAATCACGTGCACCGGCCCGTTGACGAGGCCCGTGGAGACAATTGCCGCAGCGACCTCGTCACTCACGCAGATCCGGATGGCAGGCCGTGAGAGAAAACCGCGGCGTGGATCACCCGCGTCGCCGTGCCGGACGCCCTGAATCAGGTTGATGACCGGGGCGGGGGCCGGATCGGGCACCGCCTCCCAGTCGAGGCCGGCGACGAAGAGTACGGCCGCGTCCTGCGGACGCCAGTCTGCGAGCGGTGGCGGGGAAATGCCGTGCCAGGGGTTGCCGGCCCCCTGAAGCGACTGCGGCGTGAAGTAGATCCGCGGCTGAAACCGCCGCGAGTGTCCGGCGTGCACGAAGTAGTGCCAGACCTTGAGGTGGCCGCCGGTGAGCCCTTGGTAATCGCGGTGGAAGAGCAGCACGCGATCGGCGGTCGGGTTCATCGTGGCCACGTTTCCGGATCAGGGCCGTGCGGAAGGCTGCGGGCGGGCAGGATACCGTTCCCGCGCCGCGATCGGCTGCATCGAAACGGCATGATGCCCGAAGTCGGCACTTGTCGCTCGAACGGGATGCGGGTTCTCGGTCGTCGGTCAGCGATGCTCCACTCCGCTCTACTCTCCGAAGGCCTCGCCCTCTGCCTCAAGGGATAGTCCGGCCAACGGCACTTCCGCAACCATCTCCGAGCTGATGAGCGGCTCATGAGCCGCGTGCTCCCGGCTCCCGGGGGCGCCTACGGGCTCGAGTGATCTCGCTGCCAGGCCGACCAGGCGACGAAGAGCACGGCGAGAATCGCGTAGGCCGCGGCGAGTTCGAGCGGACCGCGGCCGGTGGCGACGGCCGGGAGTTCGCCGATCGACCAGGGCAGAAAGAGTCGGCCATCGCTGAAGGGCGAATGGATGATCCCGAACAGCGTGCAGGCGGCTGCGGCCGCCGACCAGCCCGCAGCGGCGAAGAGTTTTCTGTCGATGAGCGCCGTGACGAGGCCGGCCCAAAGCAGGCTCGTGACGATGAAGCCGGCCGAGAGCATCCGGATCGAGAAGAGTTCGCGGGTCAGCGCCGCGGCGGGCTGGGCGCCGGCGGCGAGCAGCTTGTCGGCCTCGATCATGACGAGTGCCGCGAGCGCCGGAATGCAGGCGATCGCGACTGCGGGATAGTGCTTCTGCGGCGTCGCATGAAAGCTCTGGGCCGTGATCTCGAGGCCCACGAACACGAGCACCGGCAGGATCGCCGGGCCGGGGATCGCCTGGTAGAGATAGGCGAACGTGCCGGTGAGGCCGGCGATGCCGATGAAGGCGGCGGTCGCGAGCGTGTAGGCCGCACGGCCCCCCATCGCCTTGTAGGCCGGATGGCCGATGTAGGGCGTCGTCTGGATCACGCCGCCGCATGCTCCGGCCACGAGCGTGGCGATGGCCTCAGCCGCGATCACGCGGCCCGTGTCGTATTCGTCGCCGGCTGCTGCGGCGCTCTCGGTGCAGTCGATGCCGCCGACGACGGTGCCGAGCGCGAACGGGATCACGATCGGGAGATAGCGGAGCATGTCGGGCCAGGCCTCGAGCCATTCGAGCCGCAGCGCCGAGAGCCACTCGGTGGGCCAGAGGGCGGCGGCCGCATCGATCGCCGCGTGGGCCTCGGCCGCGGGAATCCAGCCGGTCGCGGTGCCGATGGCGTGCATCGCCCAGCCCGCGCCGAGGGCCGCGAGGGCGCCGGGGATGCGGCCGGGGAAGGGGAGCCGGGCCGTGAGCGTGGCGAGCGTGATCCCGAAGGCGAGCACGCCGACGAGCGGCGAACCGAAGATTTCCACCGTGGGGAGGAACGAGATGAGCGCCAGCGAGATCGCTGTGAGGCTGCCGAGCAGGCCGGCCCGGGGAACGATCCGCCGCACCGGTCCGGCTACGAAGGCACAGGCCATCTTGAAGAGGCCGCTCGCCACGATCGCGCACATCCCGACGTGCCAGGCATGGCGGGCGGCGGCCTCGCGTTCGAGCCCGCCAGCGACCGCGGCCGCGAATGCCGGGCCGATCACGAAGAACACCATCCCGAACGTGCTCGGCGTATCGAGGCCGAGCGGCATCGCCGTCACATCGGTTCGCCCGGTGCGGCGAGCGAGCCGGAAGGCCATCCAGGTGAAGATCAGATCGCCCACCACCACGCCCAGGGCCGTGCCCGGCACGAGGTGGGCCAGGGCGAACTGGGCCGGGTAGTCGAAGACGGCCGCCAGCAGGGAGACCGTGAGCACGAGGCCGGCCAGATTGTCGATCGACAGCCCGAAAAAGGCGTTGAGATCGCCCGGGGCGGCCCAGCGGTAGGAATGAGTGCGATCCATGGCGACGGTCCGGAATGTGGGGTGCCGTGGCCGAAAAGTCAAATCCAGCAGGGGTTTAGGGCGAGCAGGGTGAATCGACCAGGAGCGGCGGCGAGGTCCGCGGGCAGGCTATACTCCCCCAACGGGGCTTCTTCCACCCCGCCGAACCTTTCCCCCATGGCGGCCGTACCGGAGATGGATCTGCACGACAGGGACACCGGCCAGCGGCCGGCCGGCTCGGCGGCCACCTCGGCCTCCGGTTCCGGCGACGGAGTGGTTTCCGACGAGGAACTGCTGCGGCGCTGCCGTGCAGGCGACGATGCGGCGGCGTTTTCCACGCTGGTGCATCGGTACGAGCGCGAACTCTTCAGCTATCTCCGCCGCTATCTCGGCAACGCGGAGATGGCGGAGGACGTGTTCCAGGCGACGTTTCTGCAGGTTCACCTGAAGAAGGAGCATTTCGAGGAAGGCCGGCGGTTTCGCCCCTGGCTCTACACGATCGCCACCAACCAGGCCATCGACGCCCAGCGGCGCAACCGCCGGCATCGGATGGCCAGCCTCGACAGCCGGACCAACGGTTCGGATGACGTGGGGGCGCTCGTGGAAATGCTGGCGGGCAATGGCCGCACGGCCGACGAACAGTTCGAGGACGAGGAGGCGCGTGACTGGGTACGACGGGCAGTGGATGAACTTCCCGACACGCTCAAAAGCACGCTCGTGCTCGTCTACAACCAGGGAATGAAATACCGGGAGGCGGCGGACGTGCTCGGCATCCCCGTCGGCACCGTCAAGAGTCGGCTCAACTCGGCCTTGCTGAAACTCAATGAATCGTGGCAGCGGACACGGAAGTCGTAAGCCTAAGAAGATGTGAGCGAGATTCATGCCAGACGAAGCGACGATGCGTGATGAACTGGTGGGCTATCTGCTCAACGCCCTCGACGAGGGCGAAACCCGACGCGTGGAGCAGGCGCTCGCCGATCCGCACCGCGGCCCCGCGCTCCGCGACGACCTCGACACGCTCCGGCAGGCCATCAAGCCGCTCGCCTTCGATCGCGAGTCGATCGACGTGCCGGCCGGCCTGGCCGCCCGTACGCTCCAGTTCGTGGCGACTCAGACCGCGGCGACACCGGAGCATCGCGGGCCGAAGCCGACGCCTCGGAGTTTTTCGCCGGCCGCCGACGAGATCCGGGGGCCGGCTGGTCGCCGCTGGCTCGACCGGCTGATCATCGGCGCCACGGCCGTGGCCGCCTGCGTGCTCGTGGCGCCGTTGCTGCTCGATT
>JBILVW010000037.1:0-12807 GCA_044370205.1 Pirellulales bacterium
ATGCCGGCGACTAAATTGTTGTTGGCCGAGAGGTTTACCGTTCCGAAGGTGCCCGTGTTGTGCAAGCGCAAGTCCCCACCGATCGAGTTGATCGTGCCAGTGATGAGAAAGGGGCTGGCACCCGAACTGTTTCTCAATGACAGCGCTGCACCCTGGCTGATGAACGTAAGGTTCTGCCCCGGCGCGCTCTCTCGGATCGTCGTGTCGATGGTCACGACAGCGTTGTTGGCAGCCACAACGAGCTCGCCACTCGAGGGAATCCTGATGACTCCGGATGCACCGGCGAGAGTCCAAATTTGGTTGGAGTCGTTGCCGGTGAACATCAGGCCGTTCGCCGTGAGCGAACCAGAGACCGTCGTGACCGCGGACGCGCCGGCATAACGAATCGTGTTGGCCACGACCACCGATGGAGTTGTTCCAGTCGCACTCGTGAGAACGACATTCGCTGTCGCGTCATTGGGCAGGTTCGTCGCGTTGGCCGCCGTGAGACTGGCGGTGTAGTTGCCGATCGTGCCGGAGGTGTGCGTGGCGTAGGTCATGTTCGTGCCCGTGCCCGTGATGGCCCACGGGCCGATCATGCCGCTCGTCACGCTCGTGGCCGGATTGACCGTGATCACGCCGCCCGTGCCCCGCTGGAGACTGAGCCCGCTGCCCACCGATCGCGTGATCGTGCCGAGGGCGTATGTCGACGTCGACGTCGGCGACACCGTCAACCCGCCGGCCTGGAGCGTGACGCCGCTGAACGACGAGGTCGTGCCGGCAAGCGTGAGGATGCCGAGGCCCTGCTTCACGAGCGTGCCGGGCGTGCCTGTGAAGCCGCCGAAGAACGTGCCGGTCGTGTTCGCGGAACCCACGCTAAGCGAGCCGCCGCTCATGATCACGTTGCCGCCCAAGGCACCGCCGCCGGAGAGGGCACCGATCGATTGGCTGAAGCCGTTGAGGTCGAGCGCCGCGCCCGCGGCGTTGGCCAGGCTCACGACCGAATTCGTGCCAAAGGCCGAGTTGCCCGCCGCCCGCAACACGCCCGCCGAAATCGTCGTCGTGCCGGAGTAGACGCTGTTGGCCGCGACCGTCAATGTGCCCGAGCCGAGCTTCGTGAGGCCGGCTGTGTTGCTCGCCGCCAGCGGGCTTGTGAACGTGACCGCTTGGCTGCCGATGTCGAACGACATGGCCGAGGTGCTGCTCACGACGGAGTTGGCAAACGTGCCCGAGACCCCAAACTGCATCGTGCCGCCCGTGAACAGGATGTTGCCGCCGCCGGCCAGGGCGCCAGCGCTGCCGAGCGACAAGACGCCGCCGCCGAGCGTGGTCGAGCCGGAGTAGGTGTTGTTGCCCGAGAGCGTCAGCGTGCCGGTGCCGATCTTCGCGAGCGACCCCGCCCCGGTGAACTGCCCCGCGTAGGTGGAACTTCCGTTGCCGTTGCCTAGCGTCAGGGCCACGCCCTGCGATGCGTCATTGACCAGCCCGATCGCGGTCGAACCCGTGAGCACACCCAGCGTGGCCGAGGTCACGAGCGAGCCGAAGCCGAGCTGGCCATTGCCCGAAAGCACCACCGTTCCCGTACTAGAAATCGCGCCGGCAACGCCGAGCTTCAGCATCCCCTCGTTGATCGCCGTCGTGCCGGTGTAGGTGTTGACCGAGGCCAGGGTCTCCGTGCCACTGCCGATCTTCATGAGGCCCACGCTGCCGGAAAGATTGCCAGAGTAGGTGCCGCTCCCGACGGTGTTGAACCCGATAAAAGAGTTCGGGGCAAAGGTGCCGTTCGAGCGGATCGTGTCGAAGTCGGCGTCGCTGACGCCGTCGCCCACGACGAGGGCGGCGCCCGCCGAGACCGAAAGCCGGCCAGCGGAGTTCCAGCCCGGCAGCGATTCGGTGCTCGAGATTCCGAGGATGCCGGCCGTGACGGAGGTCGTGCCGGTGTAGGTGCTCGGGGAGGCAAGCCGGAGGATCCCCGCCCCCGACTTGATGAGCGACGCGCTGCCGCTCACGCCGCCGTTGGCGACCGTGCCGGTGATGGTCGTATTGCCGGTTCCCGTAAACGTGAACGTCCGAGCCGTCGTATCCGTGCCGTTGCGGAGCAACACCGGCCCGGAGAGCGTGAGCAGTTTGTCCGACTGAATGTTGTTGGTAAGCGTGCGGTCTGCCACAGACGCAGACGCGGTGACCGACCCCAGGACCGTGAGCCCCTGAGATCCGCTGATCGTAAAATTGTTGCCGCCGATTACGAAATTGTTGGCCCGCGCGTTTGCGCCAGTGAGGTCGGCGTTGACGACGAGGCCACCTGCATTCACCGTCGTGTACGTCGCGGAGCCACTGCCAAGAGCGTTGGGATGGCCGACCGTGATGCCACCGTTGTTGACCGAGAAACTCGCCGGCGTCCAGTCCGAGTTGTTGCCGGACAGGATGAGGTTGGTGCCGTTGCCGAGACTCAGCGCGGTATTCGAGCCGGTGATCGAGCCGCTGATATCGGGCCGGTTGGCGGCGCCAGTGGGAACGCTGATCGTGACAGCCGACGATGGGAAAGAGACGGGGCCGGCGAGAGTGAGAGCAGCGGAGTTGGTCGCCGATTGCAGGGTCGAGCTGGCCGCGAAAACTACGGGATTCGTCACCGTCCGCGGCGAGGCGTCGGCAGAGAGCCCGCCACCATTAAGCGTGACCGTTCCGGTGCCGAGTGCATTCGCGTTGCCGATAATGACGAAACCCGTATTCACGGTGACGCCGGCGAAGGCGTTGCTGCCCGTGAGCGTGAGGTTGCCGGTGTTGGCGGCCTTCGTGAGCGTGCCCCCGGCGCTCGTGAGGTTCGCCGCCCAGGTCACGTTTTGACTGTTGGTGTCCACGGAGTAGAGCTGGCCGGCCTCGGTGGAGAACCGCGATGAGTAGTCGAACGTGTTGGCCGACGAATACTGCAGGGTTCCGCCGCTAAACCGGATCGCACCGCTGGCGCCGAGCGGGCCGCTCGTGCCCGCCGTCTCGGCGAACGCCACTCTGGTGTTGCCCGTATTGAGCCAAACGCCGCCGGTGAAGGTGTTGGCCGCAGCAAGTTCAAGGGGTGCGGTTGCGGCGGTAACAACCAGGCCGCCCGTGGTCGTCGCCAGGATCGGCGTCTGAACGGAGAACCCGCCATTGACGCTATCGGAGTAGTAGTAGATCGCGTTCGTGCCGCCTGTCGTGATGCCGGAGCCGCCGGCGATTAGCTGCCCGGACTGGTCGTTATTGCCCGTCACATAGATGCCGCCGCTGGAGATTGTGAGCGTCTGCGAGGCGCCGAGCAGGATCGAGCCGCCATTACCGTTCGCGAATCGTAGCGAGGCGATGGAATCGGTCGTCTGGGCACTCACGCCGGTGAAGGACCTGGACGACGGATTATTGGCGGTAAGGCCCTTCGAGAGCGTGAGCGTCGAGCCCGAGATGGCCGTCACATAGGTGAAAGTCGGCACGCCTATGGACACGATCCCGCCGACGGAGAAGTTGCCGGGATTCGCGACGGTCACCTGCGTGGCGCCGATGGTCCCGGTGAGCAGTTGATTCGAGGACGAAATCGCCGTGTACTGGACGTGCTTGCCGGTATTGAGCCCCAGGGTGGTCTGCGTGCCGGTAAGGGCTACGGAGTTGGGCGTCGTGCCGTACGTCACAATTCCTACATAGCCGGCTGTGCCGGAGCCCGACGTGTAGTAGGCAGGACCAGTGGCATACGAGAGGCTGGCCGGCAAGTATCCCACCGCCTGATTGGCGATCCGAACCCCGGTATTGCCGCCATTACTGCCACCGCCCGAGATCGCGAACCTCCCCGTGGCGCCTTGCGCAACCGCAACAGACGAGACGATTAAGAAGCCGCTGCCCACCGACCCCCTGGAGTGGCTCACCACGCCCGAACCGGCCAGGAATTCGACGTTCCCGACCGTGCCGGTGGTCGACAGACTGTTGCTGGCATAGGTGAAGGTGCCATTGCCGGCGAGCACGATCGACTGATTGGACGCCAGTTTGCCACCCAGCCCACCGTTGACCGTGACCCCTCCGCTGCCGATCACGAGCCCGCCGGAGAACGTGCTGCTGGAGTCACCGTTGAGCTGGAGTACGCTCGCTCCCGTCTTCGTGAGCGTGCTGGTGCCAGAAAGCACACCTGAGAGCGCGAAGTTCGCCGAGCCGGCTCCGCTGATGGACGTATTGTTGTTGAAGGCGATGTTGTTCGCAATGTCGTAGGAAAGCGTGCCGGTCGTGCTGAGGCCGTTGAGTGCGATGGCGGGCGAGGGGCCGGCGAACGTGAGATTGCCGCCGGTGAGCCGCACCGTCGTGGTAGCCGCCGTCGCGGGGCTCAGGCCATTGAGGACGAGCGAGCCGAGCGTGAACGCGCCGAGGTCGTTGTTCGCCGTGATCGTGCCCGAGGAGAGCGGCGTGGTCGTGTTGGTGAAGAACTGGAGGGTCGTGCCCGTGCCGCTCGTCGGCACGCTGCTGCCGAGCCAGTTGGCGGAACTGCTCCAGGCTGAAGTGCCGCCCGTCGTTGTTCCTGTCCATACCTGCGCGTGGGCCGCGGGGACGTGAGCGCCCGCGACGAGCAGAGCCGCGACTGCCACGATTCGACCGAGGCCGCACGATGTCGGACGTTCACGGTGGCAAATCAGCTTCAGTTGGTTCACGGTCGTATCCCTGACGACGTACAGCGAATAACAGATTTTTCCCCAGCCACGGCTTAGCTTACGCGGTTCCGGTGGCCGCCGCCATTGCCCGAAAGGGCCGTTTGCCCGAAAGGGCCGGGCATCTCTGGGCCTGGCGGGCGGATCGCGGGCCGTGTTAGCCGGGTTCTTCCCGGGCAACCTGCAGAAGCCCAAGGTCGAAGCCCCGGGCCACCGCTCCGGCCCTGTCCGTGGCGTTGAGCTTCGTGAGGATTCCGGTGACGTAGGTCTTTACCGTCCGTTCCGCGATCCCCATTCTACGGCCGATGGCCATGTTGCTCATGCCCTGCCGCAGGAACCCGAGCACCTGCAATTCCCGCTCGCTCAGAAGGTCGGGCTTGGGCGGCAGCGGCCCTGGCCGCACCCCAATCTTGATCGCAGCGCGGCCCGCATGCACCTGCCGGATAACGGCCACGATCTCCTCGTGGGCCACGTGCTTGGTGAGGTAGGCGCTGGCCCCAGCCTCGAAAGACCGGGCGGCATCGGCCGCCGTTTCCGAGGAGGTGAGCATCAGGATCCGTGCCCCCGGCACAACCTTGCGGATCTGCCGCGCCGTTTCGACACCGTCCATCCCGGACATGCTGATGTCGATGATGCCCACGTGCGGCCGGCACTTCTGCCAGAGCCGCACACCGTCGGGGCCGTTGTCGGCCTCGCCCACGACGAGAAGGTCGCGCTCCAAGCCCAGCAGATTCGCCAGACCGGCGCGGAGCACGGCATGGTCGTCGATCAACAGGATTCGAATCCGTTCAGACACAACTGCCTCCACCTCCGACGTGTCCCACGTCGCGAATGCCCACATTCAACTCCATGGAGCAGCCGCGGGCATGGTACGATCGGGATCTGGACGGGCGTGCACCTTTTCCAGGGTTTTGCCGCCAGCGGGAATCGCGGCCCGAATGACCGTTCCCCGGCCGGGGGCGGTCCGGATGTCGAACGTGCCGCCGATCCGCTCGATTCGCTCCCGCATGCCGGCCAGGCCGAAGTGCCCCTCGCGCGGGCCGGCCTGCGTGCCCAGCTCAAACCCCTCGCCGTCGTCCGATACCGTGGCCTCCAGGCTGGATGCGGTCGGGGCGAACGCCACCCGCACGTCCACCCGCGACGGCGCCGCATGATGCAGGGCGTTGTGGATCGCCTCCTGCAGCACGAGGATCAGATTGCCAGTGACGTAGGCCGGCAAATCGTCGGCCGCGGGATCGATTTCGAGAGCGATTTTGACGCGATGCCCGCTGCCAAACCTCTCGACGAGGTCGCTCATCGCCCCGCTGAACGACTGTCCTTCCGTTGGCAGCGACCGCAGCGACCAGACCGTGCCGCGGAGTTGCCCCGCGGCGTGTTCCACCATCTTGCGGGCCACGGTGAGATGAGGCGCAAATTCGTCATCGTCGCTCTCCACTGTCGTCCGGCGACGACCGCGCTCCTCGCAGACTTTCAGCTGGAAACTGATGCCGGTGACCGTCTGCAGGATCGTGTCGTGCAGGTTGGCGGCGAGCTGGTTTCGCTCCCGCAGCGTCACCTCGTAGTCGATCGCGGCATTCAGCCGCGCCGTCTCCTCTTCCACGGCGCGGGCTGTCTGTCGAGCCACCTCCCGACGCAGGAACGTCACCCACAGGATCGAGGCCAGGGCCACCGCCCCGAGGACGCCGGCCATCACCGTCAGCCGCGCGGGCGTCCACCACGGCGGCAGTCGCAGCGTGACGATATCCTGCGGCCCGCGAAGCAGCAGCGAGAATCGCTCAACCTGCTGCCGCTTGGCGGCGACGGTGGCATCGCCCGATTCGGGCCGCGCCATCTGTACCATGCCCGTCACCCGCACGTCGCTGCCGGGCACGATGCCCGCCCCGCGCGGCGCATCGGCGGGCGGAACGACCGCGGTGAACGCCTTGCCATTTTCAAGGAGCGTGACCAGCGTGGCGGTGGCCGATTGGTCCACCGCCTCGACGCGGCCCGTGCACTGGATGAGGCATCCGTCGTAGGTGCCCGGGCGCGCCACCTCGCCCGATCTCCCGTGGCGATCGTTGATCTCGACGATCTTGCTCGGCTGGATCCTTTCGGGTTCAGGAGGCTGTCCGGCTCCCACGACCCGGGCCACCGACCACACGAGCCCGCCCACGCCACGGCTCATGTCGGGAAAGCCCGCCACCTCGACCAGATCGCCAGGCCGGAACCGTGCCGCTTCGGCCTCGGTCTCCGCGAGATCGACCCGCACGCCTCCAATCCCGTCCTGCAGGTAGATCGCCCCCGGCAGGGCGAACGACACCACGCCCTGAGTGCGCACCCGCTCGCCGTCGAGCGGCATCCGCCGATAGCGGCCGATGTCCCCCAGCGGCGTCTTATCGCCGATGAATGGCGAGCCACCGGAAGGCACGACGACTTCAATGTCTTCCGGCCGGGCGACGTTCAGGTTGGGGGCGAGGAACTCTCCCCTTTGATTGCGTATGGAGGCTATCACGCCCGTTACCGACACCCGGGCATCGAAGAGGTGCACCGGCTCTTCCGGAAACACGAATACGGAGAGGTCGACGGAGAGCCGCTTTGACTCCGACTCCAGAATCAATGTCCAGCATTCCGGCTGCCGCACCAATCCCTGCACGACGCCGGCGACGCGAACCCGACACCCGGCCTCGCCCCCGCCGAACAGCCGCGCGACAGGGATGACCGCAGCCTTCGGAAGCGGCCGTTGGCCCACGTGACGGAGCTTCGAGGCCCAGATCCGCGGCGCATACCCGCCGGGATCGACGACGCCCTCCACCTCGATCTCCGAACCGACCGCGAAATCGGGATCGCGGTAGTGCGGATACCCGCCCGGCAGCCGCGGCTCCACGTAGATGCCGTCGTCGCCATCCTGGATCACGAACGGAATCCGCAACGTCACCACGCCGCGAACCACCACCGGACGCCCGCTGCCGAACTCCTCCGGCGGCAGCGAGAGGATTTCGCCGATCGTACGGAGTGGTTCGACCGCAGGCTCGCCGCGGGCTGCCGAACCCATGGCCGCGACTGCGCACAGCGACACAAGGACGAGCACCCGTCGACAATCGCCGCGTCTTGATCGCCAAACCCCTCGCATACTCCTCAGAGTATAGAGGGGCGAAAGCGGGAAAACTGCCCTTTCGTACCTTGCTGTCGGCGGCTCGCAGACGTACGGTGAACTGCCTGGATGGCGGTCCGGCCCGCTCCTTTCTCCCCTGAGGTGCTTCATGGGCATGCGGCTCGATAGGCGGCGGTTTCTGCAGGGCGGATCTGTGTGCCTGGCTTTGCCCTGGCTCGAGAGCCTGGCCACCGCGGCCGAGGCCGAGGTCCCGAAACGAATGGTGTGTATCTGCACCGACTTCGGCCTCTACGGGCCGGCCTTTTTCCCGAAGCAGCCCGGCAAGGACTACGAGGCGAGCGAATATCTCACGATCCTCGACGACCTGCGGGACCGGTTCACCGTGTTCTCCGGCATCTCCCATCTGGAGGTGGGCGGCGATCATGCGTCGGTCTCTTGTTTCCTCACCGGTGCCAAGCACATCGGCAAGGGAGGCTTCCGCAATTCCGTCTCCCTCGACTACCTCGCCGCCCAGCATGTCGGCGCAACCACGCGTCTTCCGCTGCTGGGCCTCGGCACCGCCAACGGAAGTCCGCTGACGCACACGCCCACCGGTGCCGGCGTGCCGGCGCTGGACCGGCCCAGCGCGGTCTACGCAAAATTGTTTTTGGCGGGCAAGAAGGAGGACGTGGCCAAGGAGATCGAGCGGCTGCGGAACGGCCGCAGCGTTTTGGATCGGATGGCCGACCGGTTCGGGTCGCTCCGGGCTTCGGTGAGCGCCGCCGACAAGCAACAAATCGACGACTACGCCGAGGCCGTCCGCGCCCTGGAAAAGCAACTGCTCGCCGACGAGGAGTGGGTCCAGCGGCCAAAGCCCACCGTGGACATGCAGCCGCCCAACGAGGCCTATCCCAGCCCGTTCGCCGACGCACAGGACCTCGTCGGCCGGGCCAAGGTGATGCTCGATCTCGCCCGCCTCGCCCTGAAGACCGATTCCACGCGGGTGGTGTCGCTCTTCATCCGCGGCGCCGAGGGAAAGCCACCGATCGAGGGGCTCTCGGAGGCGCATCACCGCCTCACGCATCACGGTCAGGACCCCGTGCTCATCGAGCAATTGAAGGTTTTGGAACGCAGTAAGATGGAGGTGTTTCGCGACTTCCTCGTCGGCCTGCGGGACGACAAGGAATCGGGCCGCAGCCTGCTCGACACCACGCAGGTGCTCATCGGCAGCAGCCTTGGCGACGCCAGCAGCCACAACACGTCGAACCTTCCAATCCTGCTGGCCGGCGGCAGCCACCGGCACGGTGGCCACATCGCGGGCGACACCCGCAACAACACCGAACTGGGGAAAGTGTTCGTCTCCATGCTGCAGCAATTCGGCGTCGAGACCGACACGTTCGGCTCCGTGCGTGGTGGCATTTCCGAGCTTTCTTCCTGAAAGACTGGGCCCATCGATCATGCGTTCGCCTCTGCTGATAGCAGCCTTTGGGATCTGGATCGCCACGACGGCCCGCGCGGAGAACGCCTCTTCCGAGTTCGAGAAGACGGTGATGCCCGTGCTCGCGGCCCGCTGCGTGGAGTGCCACAGCGGCGAAAAGCCCGAGGCGAAGCTCGATCTTTCGGGTCCACGGCCGCTCGAGCGGCTCGCCCGCGAGGCGGAAACGTGGTTTCAGGTGATGGAACGGATCGAGGCCGGCTCGATGCCGCCGGAAGACGCCGAACCGCTCGATGAGGCGCAGAAGAAGGCCGTCATTGCCTGGGCCCGCGGGCCCCTCACGGATCATCTCGCGGGGATCCAGAAACGGACGGGGCGGGCCCAGGCCCGCCGGCTCACCCGCGACGAGTATTCGTTCACGATCCTCGACCTGTTCGGATTCACCCCCGGCGCGAGGCAATACCTCCCCGATGACGGCCGAGTGGACGGCTTCGACAAGGTGGCCGACGCCGTACCGTTCTCTGCGGCAAGCGCCGAAGGCTATTTGCGGATGGCTGAGTCAGTTCTTACCGAAGCGCTCAAGCCGGCGCCCAAGGACGGTCGGGAGCATTCCGCCAAGGCTTTTCAAAGCGAACAGTCGAAGGGACACATCCTCGAACTGCCCGATGGCTGGATGGTGTCGTTCAACACCGATCTCGACTCCGGGCCGTTTCGTGGCTTCCATCCACGGGTGCCTGGTGTGCACAAGTTCAAACTGCACGTCTACGGCTATCAGACCGACAAGCCCCTGCCCTTCGCGTTCTACGCCGGCCCGGGCGGCTTTCCGCAGGTGCTCGACATCGTGAAGGTGCTGGATGCGCCGCCTGGGAAGCCAGCCATCGTGGAAGCCGACGTCTACCTCCATACGAAAGGCAACAGCGACCTTGGCGCCGGTGGAGACACGTTCCGGCTCGTGCCGCTGGGGCTCGGCGTTCCCGTGCCCAAGAACCATCAGGCCAGCCAGTGCAAGGGACCGGGACTCGCCGTGCTCAAGGCCGAGATCGAGGAGCCCGAATGGCCGAATCAGCAGGTTCGCCGGCTGCTGGCCGACTTTTCGCCCGAGACCATCGCCGCGATGGGCAAGCCGAGTCACTGGATCAAAAAGAACGATGTCCGCGGCCAGTTCCTGACGGAGATGGAGGCGACCATTCGCAAGGTCGGTCCTCTCTTCGTGCGTCGCGACATTTCGGCAGGGGAACTGAAGGCCCTGATGCAAATGGCCGCCGATCGCTTTGACACCGTGGAACCGACCGTCAACCCGCTGAAGGCGGCGTTTTCAGAGGTCATGACGTCGCTGCTGACGTCGCCTGACTTTCTGTGCCGCATCGAGAATCCCGGAAAGCTCGACGGCTTCGCTCTGGCCTCGCGGCTCTCGTACTTCCTTTGGAATTCTTGCCCCGACGAGCCGCTGCTGGCGGCGGCCCGGTCAGGTTCCCTGCAAAACCCGAAAGTGCTGCGGGAGCAGACCGAACGAATGCTGGCCGATCCCCGTGCGCAGCGTTTCGTGACCGCGTTCACCGACCAGTGGCTCGGCAACTGGGGCATCGACAACACCACGCCCGACAAGGACGTGTATCCGGAATACGAGGAGCTCCTCCGCTACTCCAGCCTGGAGGAGACCCGTCAGTCGTTCGCCCGGATGCTCGCGAAAGACTCGAGCGTGCGCGAGTTCGTGTCTCCGTCATGGGCGCTCGTCAACGAGCGGCTCGCCGAACATTACGGCATGCCGGGAGTGACGGGTGTGGCCGTGCGAGAGGTGTCGCTGCCTTCCGACTCGCCCCATGGGGGTTTTCTCACGCAGGCCACCACGATGAAGGTGACGGCCAACGGCACCGTGACGTCGCCCGTGAAGCGGGGCGTGTGGGTGGCGGAACGGCTGCTGGGCGTCGAGATTCCGTCGCCCCCCGCCAACATCGAGCCGATCGCGCCTGATACCCGCGGCGCGACCACGCTCCGCGAGCAGCTCGCACTCCACAGCCAGCAGGCCAGCTGCGCCGCCTGCCACGCGAAGTTCGACGGCTATGGCTTCGCGTTGGAGAGCTTCGACGTGACGGGGCGGTATCGGGAGAAGTATCGCGTGCTCGACCACGAGGTCGCCAAGCTGCTGAACGAACGGAAGGGGCTGCAGCGATGGAAAGAGGGCCTGCCTGTTGATGCCGCGGGGGTCACGCCCGATGGGAAAAAGTTTGGCGGCGTCCGCGATCTGCGGGCAATGCTGGCGAAGGATCCGGCCCAGTTGGCCCGCGGCGTCACGCGTCACCTGCTCACCTATGCGACCGGCGCCGCCGCCACGCCCGTGGACGATCCGGCGATCGAGGCGATCGTGAAATCGGCCGCGGCGTCGGATTACGGCCTGCGGTCCATCGTGCACGCCGTCGTCCAAAGCGACGCATTCCGCAGCAAGTAAGCTCGGTGATGCATTCCTCTCTCACGAGGCGGCAGCGCCACTTATCCCGGGAGCCCAAACGTGTATCGTGTGTGGATCTTTTCTGGATTCGCCTCGCCGTCGGTGCAGGCGGCTGCATCGCGCTACCGTTGCTGGCTGGCCGTGATCATGGCGACGGCGGCGGCGACGGTCGCTGCCGCGGAGCCGATCTGTGAAAAGCAGGTTTTGTTTCCGAAAGAGGGAGCGACGGTCTGCCGAATCCCATCGCTCGTCGTGACGAAGAACGGCGTCGTGCTGGCAACCGCCGACCGCCGGATCGGCAGCAACCAAGACTGGGGGCACGACACCGAAATCATCCTGCGTCGCAGTGACGACGGTGGACACACCTGGCTGCCCATCCAAGCACTCGCCTCCGAACCGGGCGTCAACTTTCATTCCGGCCCCTCGCTCGTCGATGCCCGCACGGGCCGCGTGTTCAAGTTTTTTAAAAAACGGCCGGCGAGCTTTCGCAGCCCTGGCGAATTCCATACCGCAATACTGGCCGACGCCGACCGCTGGCGAAGGTGGGGCGTTGGCTCCTACGTGATCCACAGCGACGATGCCGGAGCGACGTGGTCGGCTCCCCGTCGTGTTACGATCGAACACCCCGATTCGATGGGAATCACGGACGTCGGCAACGCCGTTCACGGCATCCAGATGCTTGATGGCCGGCTCGTCATCCAGGGCTATTGCCAGGCTTCGAAAGAGTGGAAGGCAGAGCACGACAATCCCTCCCGCTCATTCCTCCTGGTGAGCAGCGACGGGGGCGAGACTTGGAACCGTGCCGCAGACTGGGCAACTGGCTATGCCCCCATGGAATATTGCATCGCGGCCCTGCCCGGCGGACAGATCTACATCAACCAGCGATCACTCGGGCCCCATCGGAAAGTTGCCTGGCTGGCCGGCCCGGACGCCGGAGTCGCGGTCGACATGCGCCCCGCCCCCACCCTGCCGGAACCGGTATGCCATGCCGGCCTGCATGCCATGCCGGGGGCGACTCCGGACGGAAACCGTCTGCTCTTTGCCAATCCGGCCGTCGAGAACCGTTTCGGCGGCTACCGGGAGGAGACGCGGCGGAGGCTCACCGTCCGCATCAGCGACGACGGCGGACGCACTTGGCCTCGCGCCCGAATCCTCGACGAAGGACGGTCGGGCTACGCGGACCTGGGCTCTCTGCCCGACGGCACGATTTTCTGTTTGTATGAGA
>JBILVW010000342.1:0-3615 GCA_044370205.1 Pirellulales bacterium
TCACCTCGGCCGAAGATGTCGCCGCGAAGGCCGTCGCCGACCATCGTGGCAAGCTCGCGCTGTTGCAAAAGACGCTCGCCGACCGCAGTCCGAATGCAGGCAAGGCAGTGCTGGAGCTGCCGGTGCTCGACGCGTTCAACGGACCCTTGCGAGTGGACCAGCTCTGGCTGCCCCAGCTCACGCTCAACAACAACTTCCGCGACGTCGCCCGATTCGACCGGTGCACGACCTGTCACCGTGGCATGGACAAGTCGGCGCCCGGTGCCCCGTCGGAGCCAGCGTATCGGCAGTCGGATTTGGTGTCGGCCTCGCTTGCCACGCCAGCGTCGCCGCCGGAGACGATCTCGGTGCAGGGGGATGGCAACGCCCAGCTCGAGAAGCTCTACGGCTTTCAGTTCGCTCCCCGCGGACTGTTCAATGCCGACGATCCGACCGTCAGCGTGGTGCTGCCGGAATCACCGGCGGCAGAAGCGGGTCTCTCCGTCGGCGACGTCATCGCCGATGTCGGTGGCGGCAAGACGCTCGGCCGCGCCGTCGCGCTCACCTCCCTCGTGGAAACGCCGCAGTGGGGCAAGCCGCTGGAGCTGAAGATTCGCCGCGGCGTGCCACAGCCTTATTCGTCGCATCCCCGTCTCGATCTTTTCGTGAGCGACTCGAGTCCCCATCCGATGAAGACGTTCGGCTGCACGATCTGCCATCAGGGGCAGGGAAGCGCGACGAGCTTCAAATGGTCATCCCACTCGCCCAACTCGCCCAAGCAGTCTCACGAGTGGCACGACGATCATGGCTGGTTCAACAACCACCATTGGATTTTTCCAATGCTGCCGCAGCGGTTCGAGGAATCGAGCTGCCTGAAGTGTCACCACCAGGTGGTTGATCTCGAGCCGAGCGAGAAGTTCCCGGATCCCCCCGCCCCCAAGCTGGTCGAGGGCTATCACCTGATCCGCCAATACGGCTGCTACGGCTGCCATGAGATCAATGGCTGGGCCGGCCCCGAGAAGCGGATCGGTCCCGACATGCGACTCGGCCCGAACTATCACGAGGTGGCCGAGGCCCTCGCCGTCGATGGCGGAGTGCGTGAACTCGGGCCAACGGTGGCCCGTTGGCTGGAGGAAGTGAAGTCGAGTCCGGATGGAAAATCGGCTCGCGAACGGCTTCGTGAGGCGATCGAGCGGGATGCCGCGGCGGGCGCCGAGGCCAAGCTCTCGACACGGTCCCACGAACTTGCCTCGCTCCTCAAGGATCCCGAGACGCCCGGCACCCTGCCCAAGGTGGGGCCGAGCCTGCGGCACGTGGCGAGCAAGGTGGGCTTCGACTGGCTCTATTCCTGGCTGCGAAATCCGCAGGATTTCCGCCCCTCGACGAAGATGCCGCGGTTCTTCGGCCTCTGGGATCATCTCGAGGGCAAGGGGCTCGAGGAATCGATGCGGTACGAGCCGCTCGAGATTCGCTCGATGATCCACTACATGACGCAGGCGAGCGCCCCCTTCGACTACGTGAAGCCGTACGAGGGCATCACGGCTGCGGCCGACCCGGCTCGCGGCCGCAAGGTCGTGCAGTTGCGTGGCTGCCTCGCCTGCCATCAGCATGCCGACTTCCCCGAGGCGGAAAGCACGCATGGCCCGAATCTCTCCCGGATCGGCGCGAAGGCTGCGTCGAATCCGCGAGGCCGTGAGTGGCTCTACAGCTGGCTGCGGGAGCCGGCCCGCTACCACCCGAAGACGATCATGCCCAACGTGCTGCTCGAGCCGGAGAAGCTGGCCGACGGCAGCGTGTCGGATCCGGCCGCCGACGCGACCGAATACCTGATGCGGTCCACCGAGAATTGGAAGCCGGAGAACATTCCGTCGGCTTCGTCTCTCACGGTTGACGAGCGTTCGGCGCTCGACGAACTGGCGTTCATGTACCTCAAGGAGCGGTTCCCCGCCGCTCGCGCCGAGGCAATCCTCAAGAATGGTCTGGGCGTTCAGCAGGCCGCCATCAAGGGGGACGAGCAGCTGCTCGCCGGCCTCGGCCAAAATCGCGACGCCACGCTCCTGCACTACGTGGGCAAGAAGACGATCGGCAAGCTCGCCTGCTACTCCTGCCACGACATCGCGGGCTTCGAGGATGCCAAGCCCGCCGGTGCGGCCCTCGCCGACTGGGGCCGTAAGGATCCGTCGCGGATCGCGTTCGAGCAGGTGTCGCACTTCGTGATGCACCAGCTCGAAGGCGGCCACGGCGGTCATCACGGCCACGCCGGCAAAGACCATGATGACAAGGCGGATCCCCACGGGGCGGGCGGTCATGCCGCCGCAGGCGACGATCCGTTTCCCAAGGACCTCGCCTACGGCGTGAAGCACGAAGGCGGGCACGTGGATGTCGAGTCGCTCGATCCCGACACCGGCTATTTCGTCCAGAAGCTGCTTGGGCACGAGCGCGAGGGCTTCCTCTGGCAGAAACTGCGGGCGCCCCGGAGCTACGACTACAAGAAGGCGGAAAACAAGACCTACAACGAACGTTATCGGATGCCGCAGTTCCCGTTCGACGCGAAGCAGCGGGAGGCGGTCATGACGTTCGTGCTCGGCCTGGTGGCCGAGCCGCCTGCTCCGCAATACGTTCACAATCCTGGGCCGCGTGACCAGGCCCGCCTCGACGGCCTGGTGGTGGCCGAGCAGTACAACTGCGGCGGCTGCCATGCCTTGCAGATGGACCGCTGGGACATCCGTTACAAGCCGGGCTCGCTCGGCGAGGCGACGGAAATCGCCGACTACCCGTACCTCTCGCCGCACTTCACGGAGCAGCAGGTCGCCAGTTCGCTCGCCAGCGACCGGCAGGGCCGTCGCAAGGCGTCGCTCGTGGGCATGCCCTTGCTCGATCCGGTCACCGGTCGGCCGCAGCTCGTCGATGAAGACGGCGTGCCGATCGAAGAGGGTGATGAAGAGGCGGTCGTGCACCGTCCGTTCATGCTCTGGCGTGACGTGCTCATCGATGGCGAGGCCCGGCAGGTCGGCGCCCAGAATCTCGTGGTGCCCCAGGACGCGCTCGCGGCCGGCAAACACTATCCGGCCAAGGGAGGCGATCTCGCTCGCCTGCTCTTCCCGGTGGTGATCGCCGACGAAAAGCAGATCAATCCCAACGTGAAGCCCGACGACGCCTGGGGCTGGCTGCCGCCGCCGCTGATGGGTGAAGGCCGCAAGGTGCAGTCGGCATGGCTGCACAAATTCCTGCTCAACCCCCACCCGATCCGGCCGCCGGCGGTGCTGCGGATGCCCAAGTTCAACTTCAGCTCGCACCAAGCGGCAGCGCTCGTGGACTACTTCGCGGCCGTGGACGGAGCTGAGTATCCCTACGTCTACGATCCGCGGCTCGATGAGAGTGCCGTCGAGGTGAAGGAGGCTGCGAAGCCGGGGCACCTCGAAGGGGCGCTGAAGATCGTCACCAACACCAACTACTGCGTGAAGTGCCACCTCGTGGGCAGCTACGCGCCCCCCGGCAACCCGAAGGCGCTCGCGCCGCAACTGGAGCGGGTGCACGAGCGGCTGCGTCCCGACTACGTGCACAACTGGATCGCCAACCCGAAGCGTTTCCTGCCCTACACGGGCATGCCGGTGAACATCCCGTTCGACAAGCCGG
>JBILVW010000038.1:0-12706 GCA_044370205.1 Pirellulales bacterium
AGATCCTTGTTGCCGATGCGGATGATCGAGAGGATCGAGCCGCGACGATCGGCCTCGACCACCGGATCACAGCCGGGATCGAGCCGGGTGCTCACGAGCGTCTCGACGCCCGCGACTGCGAGTTCCTGGTATTCGGCATCGGGCAGATAGACGACCTTCGTCACGAAGTTACCGCTCGTGACCTGGTCGAGATCTTCTTCGGTGAGCTGAAAGGGCACCGCGTTGTGGGCGAGATAGGCCGCCGTGCGAGGCGTGACCGGCGCGATTTCGAGCGACGGATACAGCTCGATGCCCTCGCGGCCTGGAATGTCGGTGAGCTTGAGCCGATAGATGCCCCCCTGCGGGAAGTCGTAGCGGCCGGGGCTCACGAGCGGCGGCGAGTCGAAGCCGCCAGCCGCGGTCACGTCCCACCGCACCTGCATGCCGTCGGGGCCCATGAAGCCGATCTGCGACGTCGGTGCGAAGGCCGCGCCGATCGCACCGGCGTCCGGGCCAAGGCCTCCGCCGCCGCCGAGTCCGCCGCCCGAAGCCTCGATCGCGGCTTCATACGAAGCCGGGGTGATGATGCCCGGTCCCGGACCTTCGACGCCCGGCCCCGGATGGTGCAGCATGGCTGCCGGCGGGAGGACGTTGGTGTGCGGGGTCGCCACGGGGCGAATCTGGGCGAGTCCGCTGAGTGGCGAATTCGCCGGGATGTGGCAGCCGGTCAGCGTCGCCGCCAACGACATGCCGACGAGTCCTTGCAGACGTCGGGTCACCATCGCATCACCTCCGGGCCTGGAAAGCGGTTCACAGTCGGTCGCGATCACCGGTTTTGCCGCACGGTTTCGCCGTGGGCCGAACCAGCCTCGATTCCGTACACTCGTGGCCCGCGCTCAATGGCTGGCCGCTCGCGTGCGGAACAATCGCTCCGACGCAGGTATTTCGACGTGGCCGAGGCGGATTCTTTGGCAAAATCCTCAAACTCGACGCAGCCGTGACCAGCTCCTCCACCGTTCGACGCCTCAGTTCGCCCAGCTTGCCGGAATCCGCTGCTGGCTGGCGATTGGCTCTCGGCGTCATCGTGGCCTCGGCATCCATGTCGGTAGCTGCCCAGGCTCAGCCGGCGGCGAGTGTCTACAGTCGGCGGCCGGCTCCTGCTCTGGTGACGACGGCCCCGGCGGCAGCCCGACCGGATGCGGCTGCCGTTGCCGCGGCAGCTGACAGTCCGCAGGCCGAGCGGATCGTGGCTGGGGCCCTCGCCGTGCTGACGCGGGCCGATTCCTTCTCCGCACGCATGCGGCAAAAGGTCAGGATCGGCGACCGCGTGCTCGTGGGAGCCGGTCGCTATGTCCAGGCAGGGCAGGGGGGCGAGCGGCGGTTTCGGTTCGAGTCGATGCTCAAGTGCGACACGGAATCGTTCGAGCAACTGGAGGTGTGCGACGGCCTCTTCTGCTGGACATACCGCCGCAACGGGCCCGAGTCGGCGTCATTGCAGCGGGTCGACGTGCGGCGGGTGATCGACCAGCTCACGCAGCTGAAGGCTCCCGAGGGAACCGATCCGGCCCCATATCTTGGCGGCCTGCAACGCATCCTCTGGCTGCTCCGCGAATCGTTTCGCTTCACATCGGCGGCGGCCGCCGAGTTTGACGGGGCGAGCGTCTGGGTCGTGAACGGCCAGTGGGAACCCGGCCGGCTCGCAGCCCTCATCCCCGATCTCAAAGATGCGGCTGGCCAGCCGGAGGGTGTATCGGCCGAATCGTTGCCCGATGGCATGCCCTGGAGGATTCGCCTGGCGATCGGCCGCAACGATCTCGTGCTGCGGCGGGTGGAGTGGCTGGGCATCCCTGGCCTGCGGCCGGTGGCGGCCGGCGCCGCGGTCGAGCCGATCGCGGTGCTCGACATCGACGAGCCGCAGCTGGGCGGCCCGATCGATGCCGCGGCGTTCTTCTATCAGCCCGCGACGACGGGCCTCATGGACGTGACGGAGCAACACGTCAAGTCGTTATCGCTGATGCGGCCGTGAGTGGACGACGGGCGGTGACGAGACGCTCGGCGGCGTCGAGGGCGGCGAGCATGCTGGCGGGATCGGCGGCGCCGGTGCCCACGATGTCGAAGCCGGTGCCGTGGGCCACGCTCGTCCGCACCAGCGGCAGGCCGAGCGTGATGTTCACCGCGCGGTGCATGCCGAGCAGTTTGATGGGGATGTGCCCCTGATCGTGGTAGAGCGCGACCACGCCATCGAACTCGCCGCGGCTCGCGCGGAGGAAGAGCGTGTCTGCCGGCAGGGGGCCGATCGCGTCGAGGCCGGTACCGCGGAGCGTGGCGACGGCCGGTGCGACCAGCCGCTGCTCCTCGTCGCCAAACAGGCCGCCTTCGCCGCCGTGTGGGTTGAGGGCGGCCACGGCGATTCGCGGCGGACGGCCGAGCAGGGCAGCGAGCAAGGCCGCGAGCCTTTCTCCAGCGGCGACGATGCCCGCGGTCGAGAGTCGGGCGATGGCCGTGCGGAGCGACTCATGGAGTGTCACGTGCACGACGCCCAGGCCGGCGGGGCTGCCGGTGGCCTGGGTGCGGGCGGCATCGGGAAGCCAGAGCATCATCGAGGCGGCGGCGTCCGGCAGCCCGCAGGCCCGTGCGAGCAGTTCCGTGTGGCCGGGCACGTCGTAGCCCGCCGCGCAGAGCGCCTCTTTGTGGAGCGGGCCGGTGACGATCGCGTGGGCCATGCCGCGGCTCACCAGATCGTGCGCCGTCAGCACGGCTCGGGCGGCGGCACGGCCGCCGGCCGCGGTGATCGTCGCCGGCGTCACCTGCTCGCGGGCGACGCCGGGCTCCGATGAGTCGATCATGAGCACCGCGTCGGGGGCAGAGTCGCGGGGATCGTCGGGGGCGACCGTCACGATGGGCAGCGCGGGCAGCCCGCTGCGCGATCGGATCGTGTCAGCGAGCATGTCAGCGTCGCCGACGACACGGAGTCGGGCCCCCGCATGGGCCCGCGCGGATGCCCATGCCTTCCACACGACCTCGGGGCCGATGCCGGCCGGGTCGCCGCAGGTAAGCAGCAGCACGGGCCGCTGGCCGACGGAAACGGGCTGGGACGGTGGTTGGCTCATCGGTCACAGCCTATAACGACGGCGGCCGCGGTGCAGCACCGCAGGTAGGATCGATTCATCGGCGGACACGAACGAACATGGCGGTGGTGTTTTCCCGGGCGGCGTGGTTTGCAGTGGCCCTCATGGCGGCCACCGCCGGCCTCGGGCTCTGGCTCGGAGATCTGCATGACGTCAGGGATCCGGCGGTGCTCCGCTGGGGCACCGTGCACCGGCTGTCCGGCGTGCTGGCCGCGCTGGTTGTCGTGCTCGTCAACAGCATGGCCGTGACCTATTTCATCGGCACCGGACGCTGGTGCCGGGAAGTTGTCGAGACATACCGGCTCGATCCGACGCTCATCGACCGGAGCAAGCGGCTCAAGAGAGGAGCGTTTCCGTTCGCCCTTCTGGGCATGCTGGCCGTCGTCGCGATCGTCGCCCTCGGCGGCGCCGCCGATCCGGCGTCGGGCCGCAAGGGCACGCAGGACTGGGTGACGCCTCACCTCGTCGGCGGCATCGGCCTGGCGGCGGCCATCGCCTGGTGCTTCCAGGCCCAGGTGCCGCAGATCCGCCGGCAGCAGGAGCTGATCGGCGATGTCATGGAGGCCGTCCGCCGCGAGCGGCAGGCCCGCGGTCTCGACATCGACCAGTCTCATTGACCGTCTGGTGCGGTCGCTCCGCTGCGACCTGTGTGGGCGGCGTGGGCGTGTGAGGATCGCTCCACGAGGCTGATGCCCCAGGCGAGCGCCAGTCCGAGCGCTAACGATGCGGTGAGCAGTACGCGGTCGTGGCTGTGAAACTGCACCTCGGGCAGCAGGTCGGCCGCCGCGATGCAGAGGAACGCGCCGGCTGCCATTGCCATCGCGATGCCGAGCACCTCCGTCTGCTGACCGCCGAAAAGCTGGAGGCTGGCGAGGAAGCAGGCCGCCCCGATCGGCACGATCAGTGCGTAGGCGACGTTGACCGCGGTCCGCAGTCGCGGCGAGGTGCCGGCGCCGGCCATCAGCGTGGCGATGATGGCCGCGTCGAACGGCTTGTGGAGCAGGACGGCGAGAAACGTCGCGAGCCCGGAGAGCAGTCCGCCGCCATGGGCCGCGTCGGCATTGACCGAGGCCGCGAGCGCCGCGCCGTCGGCGAGGCTGTGGAGGGCGAGCCCCGCAAACGCGCCGCACCAGGCCCAGGGGGAGGCGGGATGGTGGACGTGGTCATGCTGATGATCGTGGGTGTGCTCGTGGTCGCACTCGTGGCCGCCGTCGGCCGTGTGGTGGGCATGACCGTGGAAGGCCCGCTCGAGCAGAAACATGAGAAAGAAGCCGGCGAGTGCCCAGCCCGCAGTCGTTTCCACGTCGTTGCGGAGCGCCAGGCAGGCGTGCGGCAGCAGGTGCAGCATGCCCACGCCAAGCAGCACGCCGCCGGTGAGCGAAAGCAGCACCTGCATCGGCCGGTGGCCGAGCGACAGAAACGCCACCGAGGATCCGCCCGCGAAGGCGGCGGCTGCGATCAACGCCAGGTAGACGACGAGGCTCACGAGCGCCGTCGTGCCGGGCAGCGTGGCGGCGAGCAAAGGATCCATCGGTCACCGTTGTCGGGAAACCGGCCATGATCCCGCCGCGGTGAGCCGCGGGCAAGGGCCGCGCCGCGGACGCGCGTCAGCGGCGGATTTGCCACTGCTGCGGAGGCTGTTGGTAGTAGAACGTGCGGGTTGCCTGCTCCATTTGCTGGCGGGCGTGGGCCATCTTTTCGGTCCAGGCGGCGTCGCCTGCGGCGAGGGCCCCGAGGGCGATCGCGATGCCATAGGTGATCAGGTTGGGCCAGAGATCCGGGCCGTTGAACTTGAGCGCCGTGCCGAACGACTTCTTCACCTTCGGGCCGAACCAGCCCATCTTCACGCTCCAGATTTCGTCGAGCACGAGATGGGTGAGGAAGCCGAGCACGACGGCGCTGGAGACGAAGTAGCGGCGCAGCGGTTCCTCGGCCGCGAAGGCCAGGAAGGTCGTCTGGCCGGCGATGGCCGCGGCCGGCAGGCTGTGGAACATGCCGCGGTGGTGCGAGTAGTTCTTCAGCAGCCACGAGAGCCCGAACCGGATGGCGAGGTAGATGGCCGCGCCGGCGAGGATGATCGCCTCCAGTGGCAGCCCCAGCTGCTGAAAGCGGTGAATCATCATCATCGGGACGACCGCCGCGGCGAAGGCCACGCTCTCCTTGAGCGGGATGCCCGGGCCGCTGTCGAGGTCGGGCAGCATGCCGGACACTGCACACAGTCCGCCGCCGAGAGCGCACGTCACGGGATGCATGTCGCCGACATACCAGGCCGCTGCACCGTAGGCGACGCCCACGATCGACGAACCCGTGATGTGCACGCGGAACCCGGGCACTGCGACATTCCCCCTGAAAACCGCTCCCCTACGCCGCGAGACCGCGGGCGCAGTCGGTGCACGGCACGAACCCGGCCCGTCGGCCTGGTCGCGCAGTACCTCGCGGTATCTATCGACAAACGACCCCGCGGGCGTCAGCGGACGAATCGGTACCCCCTGCACTTCCCCACCGCGCAGGCTTTGCCAGCGAGTAGCTCACGGATGAATCGCCTGGGGGTTCTGGGAAGTGTGGGCCGTGCGGAATGCCGTGAAATTCTAGGCAAGATGGTCGCTTTGGGGGCAATGTTGGGCTTGTTTCTTTTTTGACCTTCGGTCGGCGAGCTCCCCTGCCTAGACTCCCACTCGCTCTCTCACTCCTTTCCGTACTTGCGTGGGCAATCGCGATGGCGGTCGAAGGCTACGACCTGATGATGCTGGGCATCCTCGCTGCCGCGGCATTGCTCGGCTATTTCAAAGGCATCGTCTGGCAGATTGCCTGGATCGCGGGTATCGCCGCCAGTACGTTCGTGGCCCTGCGATTCGCAGGCCATCTGGCCCCGTTCATCGGCCAGCAGCCGCCGTGGAACAGGCTGATCGCGATGCTCGCGCTCTACGTGGGCACGTCGCTGGTCGTCTGGCTCCTGTTCCGTGTGGTTTCCGGGGCGATCGATGCCGTCCACCTGTCGGCCTTCGACCACCAACTGGGCCTGCTGCTCGGGATCGCCAAGGGAGCGCTGCTGTGCATCGTGATCACCTTTTTCGCGGTCACGCTCGCTCCGGCCTATCGCCCGCAGGTCGTCGGCAGCCAGAGCGGCAAGATCGTGGCCGAGGTCATCACCCGGGCCGACGAAATTCTGCCGCGGGAGATCGCCGAGGCGGTCAATCCGTTCGTGAAGCAGTTCGAGGACACGCTCCGCAACGGCGGCCATCCGGATGAATCCGCGATCAACGGCCAGCCCTCGGCGCTGGCCGCCATCTGGGAGGGTGTGACCTCGGCCGCCGCCTGGACCGGTGGCGGACCGACCGGGCAGGGGGGGCAGCAGGCGGCCGGCCAACAGCTCGGAGGCCCGACAGCGACCGGCTTCGGCGGTCCGGCGACGCCGGCCGGTTGGAACGCGCCGGCTGCAAGCCAGACAACCCCAGGACAAACGCCAGCATTCGCGCCGCCGCGGCCAGCGACGAGCGGCTTCACGGCGCCGGCCGCCGGCTTCGCACCCGTCGGTCCTCGGTATCAATCCGCGCCGCAGCCGGTGGCTCCGCAGCCATTCCCGGTCGGCGCCCAGAGTCCGCTTCCGATCCGCTGAGTCTGTCGCGTCTCCGCCACGCCATGCACAGGCGGGCAGGGGATCGCAGCCGCCGCACGAGCGATCCGTCCCTGAAAAACAGGGCCGAAAGCAGGGGAGCCCGAAACGGACATAAGAGACATTATCGGACGTAGGGGAGCGGGTCGGTTTCCCGGGCGTCGGCTATCCTGACCGCATGACCCAGCCCCCTGCCTCCGTCACACTGGCCGATCTCGTGGCGGCCGTCGCCGCATTCCGCGACGCCCGCGATTGGGCGCAGTTCCATAAGCCCAAGGATCTCGCCGCCGCGATCGCCATCGAGGCGGCCGAACTTCAGGAGCGGTTTCTCTGGAAGACCGACGCCGAGGTCGATCAGGATCTGGCCGACGCCGCCAAGAAAGCCGGCGTGGCCGAAGAGATCGCCGACGTCGTGATGTTCGCGATGCTCTTGAGCGATCGGCTGGGCATCGACCTGGCCGAGGCGATCAACGCCAAGCTCGCTGCGAACGAGCGGAAATACCCGGCCAAGCTTGCCCGCGGCACTGCCCGCAAGTACACCGAACTCGGCGGGGGCTGAGGGGCCGTCACTCAGTCGTTCCGCGGAGCAACGGCTCCACGAATACCCGTAGGCTCCGAATCGTCTCGAGCCACTTTACGCGTTCCCCGTAAGGCGCGGGCTCGAAACTGTCGTAGCGGAACGTCGTTCCAAATTGCGTGAGTCGGGTGATTTCGGAGAGTGTCTCGGGAAGTCGGATGCCGGTTTGCGCGAGCAACTCGATCAGCACTCGCAGATTGTGGGTCTTTGGATAATCGATACCCCGCGACGCCAAGACGGCCTTGAGCATCTTTTCGGCCGCTTGTTGGGCATGAAACCCCAGCGTGTCGTCATCGACTTCACGGTCACCCAGAAGCTTCTGGAGGACGAGTTCGTCCTGCCGAGCCTTGCGCAGAAGAACCTCTGGCCGGTCAGGCGGCATAGAGCACACGGCCTTCCTTGCGGGCGGCACGCTCCACCGTACCCGGCTGCTCGGCCCGTTCCTCGAACTCGGCCTCGCTGACGAGCAGAATATCCACCGGCATGAGAATGCCCGCGAGCGCACGGTCGAGGGCGACCAGTTCCTCGTAACGATCCGCAACGTGGGGCTTGATCACGAGCAGATCGACGTCGCTGCGATCCTCGGCATCGCCGCGGGCCCGGGACCCGAAGAGGATGATCCGCGTCGGATGCGCAGCCGCCACGAGCCGCTCAACGGCGGCCTGCATTTTTTCGGGCGTCGGAGCCCAGATCGGCGGATTCGCAATAGCCATGCTTGTATCGTAATCGCGAGTCAGCCAGCGGGCCACATGGCATTCAGTCCCGGATCCGCGATTGGCTATCTGCGGCATGCGGCTCACTGCGCCGGAGCGTAGCCGTTATCGGTGCGACGGGCCGGATTTCCCAGGCCCATCTCGCGAAGGGTATGCTCCCGCTCATGATCATTTACGCCGAGACGAGGCGAAATTTTCTTGAAGACGTCGATCTCAATCGGCTGGAACGTCGACTCGTTGAAGGTTTCGCGAGGCAGACCGGGAGCGTGCCGGCGGATCGAGTGGTCTGGGCGAATGAATACGCCCGATTCGCCAGCGCCCTGCGGCGGGCCCGCGTCGATGACGACATGCAGGTCGCCATCGAATACCACGTCTCAGCAGCCGGCCGATCGCGGATCGACGTTCTGCTCGCCGGCAACGACGGCGATCGCGATACGGGCGTCGTGCTGGAGCTGAAGGCTTGGAGCGAGGCCGATGTTTCCGACGTCCCGGAACTCGTCTGGTCACCCTACGGCGGTGGCAGGCTTGCCCAGCATCCATGCCTGCAAGCCGGCAAATACAAGGGTCTGATTCTCCGGTTCAATGCTGACATCAGGGACAAGGGCGTCGACATTCAGTCCGCCGCCTACCTGTTCAATCTCGCGCGGCGGCACCCAGAGCCACTCGAGGATCCTCGGTACCGACACATCATCGACGAGTCGCGGCTGTTTCTCGCCGACGATGCCGAGGAACTATCACGCTACATCGAGAGGCACGTCCGCCATCGCTCCCGGCATGACGTGCTCTTTCTGCTCGAAAAGGGCCGGATCATCCCGGCACCGGCCCTCGTCGAGCGGGTGGCGAGGATGCTCGACGGCAACGAGGAGTTCGACCTGCTGGACGTTCAGAACGAGGCATTCCAGGTGATCCGTCACGCGATCGCCGGTGTCGCCACGGCGGCGAAAAGGCAAGTGTTCATCGTCCACGGCGGACCGGGCACCGGGAAGTCGGTGATCGCGGTGCGGCTCCTCGCCGAGGTGCTTGCTTCGAAGCGGCTCGGCTTTTTCATTGCTCCCAACAAGGCCTTTCGCGACACGCTCGTCGAGCAACTCGCCCGCGGCAGCCGCGACTACCGCGAGGATGGCCAGGCGCTCTTCCAGTCATCGTGGAGCTTCCATGCGGCGGACTTCATGAAAGACCGCCTCCACGAGGTGCTCGTCGTCGACGAGGCTCATCGGCTCAAGGATGAGGCGTATCAGTACCGTGGCTCGAGCATGGTCGAGGACATGGTCCGGGCGGCGCGGATCAGCGTGTTCTTCCTCGACGAGACCCAGCGGGTGCAATGGAATGACGCGGGCAGCGAGCAGCGCATTCGCCAGGCAGCGATGAAGTTCAAGGCCCACGTGCATCCCCCTTTTACGCTGTCGGCCCAATTTCGATGCGGCGGTTCCGACGGGTATCTCAACTGGCTCGACGACGTCCTTCAGATCCGGCCCACCGGCAACTTCGATAATTGGGCAGAGGAGCAATACGACTTCCGGGTGTTCGACGACGCGGCGGAACTGTACCGTGCACTCAAGTCACGGAATGCGGACAACAAGGCCCGCCTCGTCGCGGGCTACTCGTGGGATTGGCCGACCGAGGGTCGTCAGCGACGCGGCCACGTGAAGCACATCACGGTCGACGGTCTTTCCCTGCCGTGGAACTTCAGCGGTGAGAACTGGGCGACGGCCGCCGATGGCATCGGCCAAGTCGGCTGCGTGCATACTTGCCAGGGAGTTGAATTCGACTGGCTCGGCGTGCTGATAGGCCCCGATCTCAGGTTCGAGAACGGCCGCGTCGTCGGAGACCCTGGCAAGCGGGCCCGGACCGACAGTTCGTTGAAGGGCTGGAAGACCGCTCTTCGCGAAGCGAAGGACGACGCGGCCGCCACCGAGGCGGTGCTGGCCAAAGTGCAGGCCATCATCAAGAACACCTACAAAGTGCTCCTTTCGCGAGGCCGCAAGGGATGCTTCGTCTGGTGTGCCGATCAAGGCCTGCGGGAGTATCTTCGCGACCGTCTCCGGCTTGCTTCACGCACGTTCGGCACTCAGCCCGCCGAGGCGGCGTCTGGCCCCCCTGCTCCGCCGCCTCGGATCGTCGAGATTCCACCCGGCAAACGGTTCACGGACTGGGTGCCGGTGTACGGCCTTCACGCGGCGGCAGGCGATTTCGGACGGCCATCGACCGCGGACTGCCTAGGCTGGGTAGAGTCGCCGGCCGACATTCGCACGGACGAGCGGCACTTCGCGGCGCGGGTCGTCGGGCATTCAATGGAGCCGCTCATTCCGAATGGATCGCTCTGCCTTTTCCGGCTTGATGTCGCCGGCAGCCGTAGCGGGCGGATTCTCCTCGTTCAGCACCACGCGATCAGCGATCCGGAGCAGGGCGGCTCGTACACCGTCAAAAAGTACCGCTCGCTGAAAGTCATGGAAGCCGACAGTGACGATGACGCGTGGACTCATGCTGCCATTCAACTCGTGCCGCTGAACGAGGATTTTCCCACGATCTGGATCAACCCCGACCAGGTGGACGAGTTGCGAGTGATCGCTGAGTTCGTGCAGGTCCTTTCCGCACTGGCGTGACCGCCTTGTCGAACACGTAGGTGTTGGCCGCCTCTTCGGCCACGCTCGGATCGGGCCGCGGCACGCCGAGCAGGTCGCAGAGCTCCGCGAGAAAGATCTGGTAGTTGGCCCGTTCGGCCCCCGCGCTCGAACCCCAGCGGGCGATGAAGGCGTCGAGCGCAGCCGCGCCGGCCGCGCCGCTTGCCCCGCCCTGCCCTGGGAATGGCGGAGTGTCTGCTGCGGTCATGGTGGGCTGTGGGGTGTCCATTGGCCGGTCAGCGTACCCATCTGCCTGGGGGGCATCTACTGGGATGTTTCGGATCCTGCGGGCCCGCGAGAGCAGCCTGAGTCTTGACGGCCAGGCATGAACTGTTATTCTGTTCAGTGATCTACGGCGAGTGACGCTTTTTTTCGAGGAGGTTTTCGATGCCGCTGCTCGCGTCTGCCGAAACCCGCACCGTGCTCGACAACGTCCGGTGGGAGACGTTTCTGGAACTGGCCGAGGGCCGCAGTGGAAGCGTGCCCCGGATGACCTACGACCGCGGAGTGCTCGAACTCATGACACCCCGTCGCCAGCACGAACAACTCGGCTGCCTCATCGGCCGGATGGTTGAGACGTACTCCGAAGTCCGCGGCATCGAGATTCTCAGCTGTGCCTCGACGACGTTCAAACGGGTGGATCTCGACCGGGCCTTCGAGCCGGACGAGTCGTATTACATCGCCCACGCCGATGAGATTCGGCCGAAGGACGAGGTTGATCTACTCCTGGATCCGCCGCCCGATCTGGTGATCGAGGTGGAGATCACGTCGTCGGCGATCGCCAAGCTGAAGTTGTTTGCCGCGATGGGTGTTCCCGAGGTCTGGCGACATGACGGCACCCGGCTCACGATGCTCGCGCTGGCGGGCGGCGGTTACGAGCCGATCGAGTCGAGCGTGGGGCTCCCTGGGCTGACGACGGCGTTGATCGACGCCTTCGTGGCCCGGAGGTTCGACCGCGGTGAGACCGCCCTCATCAGGGAGTTTCGGGCGGCCATTGCTGGCGGCTGATCCAGTCCCGCCGCCCCGGATGACTGCGGGGCAAACCCAACCCGCACGCGGGACGCACCGCACATCATGCGGGCATGTCGAGCCACTTGCCCATGCGGCGGAACTTCTCGTAGCGGGTCGCCACGAGCTCATCTCGTGGCTGGCCCACGAGCTCGCGCAGGCTGCGGGAGAGATAGGTCTTCAGCCGGCTGGCCATCTGCCGCGGATGCCGGTGGGCCCCACCCGCCGGCTCTTCGATCACCGCATCGACCACGCCGAACTCCTTGAGGTCGCGGGAGCGGAACCGCAACGCCCGGGCGGCCTCGGCCTTGTATTCAACGCTCTTCCACAGGATGCCGGCGCAGCCCTCCGGGCTGATGACGCTGTAGTAGGCATGCTCGAGCACGGCCACGCGGTCGCCCACGCCGATGCCGAGCGCTCCGCCCGACCCCCCCTCTCCGATCACGACACACACGATCGGCACGGGCAGCGACGCCATCAGAAACATGCTCTCGGCGATCACCTGCGCCTGGCCCCGCTCCTCGGCGCCGACGCCCGGATAGGCGCCCGGCGTGTCGATCAGGCAGATCACGGGCAGGCCGTACTTCGCGGCCAGCCGCATCTTGCCCATCGCCTTGCGATAGCCCTCGGGATGGGCGCAGCCGAAGTGGCAGGCCTGCCGCTCGGCGAGCGTCTTGCCCTTCTGGTGGCCCACGACGAGCACCTTGTATTGATCGAGCTTCGCGAAGCCCGTGAGCAGCGCCGGATCGTCGCCGAAGCACTTGTCGCCGTGGAGCTCCACGAACTCGTCGAACACGAGCCCGAGGTAGTCGCTCGTCTTCGGCCGGTCGGGATGCCGCGACACCTCGACCGTCTGCCAGGGGTCGAGGCTGCTGAACACCTGCTTCTGCACCTCGACGAGTTCCCGCTTCAGTCGCCGCAGCTCCTCCTGCTGCTGGCCGCCGAGCGGCGCGGCCTCGAGGGCGGAGATCCGATCTTCCAGTTCGTAGATCGGTTTTTCGAGCGGCAGTCGATGCAGGCCGGCAGCCATCGGGAGCGCCTCGCGGGTGCGGAAATGGAATCGAGCT
>JBILVW010000343.1:0-3596 GCA_044370205.1 Pirellulales bacterium
GATGCCGGGATCGACGTCGCAGACCAGCCGCACGCCGGGGCAGTGCCGCCGCGCGGCCTCCGCGGCCCGCATCACGTGATCGGCCAACGCGGCCTCGCCGCGGAGCGTCAGGATCTGGGGCCGCGCGTCGAGAGTGTGTCGCTGCGTGTTGGGGGACGCCGCGGATGATCCGCCTGTCTGCATCGCGAAGCCTCCTTGCTTCGGGCTCGAATCGAACCGCCGTGGAATCGTCAGCTGGCGCAGGCCGCCCGGCGCGACTCCGTCGCTCCGCAGACGCCGTCCATGATCCAGCGATTCACGTCGGCGAACATGGCACGCGACGCCCTGTCGCGATTGGTGTCGCTCGTGGCCGCCGGATAGATTCGTAGGGCCAGTTGGGCGCCGGCCGCGTGAAACAGCCGCAGTGTGCGGTCGGTCTGCGCGGCCGCGGTCTCGTCGGCATCCTGCGGACAGCAGAGCAGCATCGGCAGCCTGCGGACATCGGCGATCCGGGCGAAGAGCCCCTCGTCGAGCGGAAACCCGCCGGCGAGCGAGATGACGCCCGCGAAGGCCGTCGGGTGACGACAGGCGATGCGGAACGCCGCTCGGCCTCCCTCCCCCTGCCCCACGAGATAGATGCGTTCGGGATGAATGCTCAGCCGCGCGGTGGCCCGATCGACGGCATCCCACACCGGCGCGGCGATGTCGTCGCCAGCCGCCGGGGCAGCGGCCTGCACGGCGACGAAGTTCCGCAGGCTCACGCGGTTCATCGCCCGGCCGAGATCGAAGCCGTCGGCGGCGGGCAGCCAGACGAGGAGTGGATAGCGATAGCCGGCCTCGTAGCCCTGCGGCAGGAAGACGCGGGCGTCGCCCATCCAGTCGGGCAGCGCCGGCCGCGGCGGCCGCGGCTGATCGGCCGCAGCCTGCCCGCCGCTGCCGCGCAGGGACCGTTTTGAACGTCGACCGCTCATGCCGCACCTCTCAGGAGTCGTGACTGGGCGGCCGGAAAATGGCCGCCAACCCGTTGCAAGACGGCGGGTTGTAGCCGACCCCCACCCCAGGAACAACGCCAACGCACACGGGCCGCGCAGTGACCGCGCGGCCCGGGCAGGCGAGGCAAACTGGGTAGATGCAATCTTCAGGCGGCGGTGCCGGTGAGCCTGTTCATCACCGTCACGAGCTCCTTGACAGCCGCGATGCTCTTGTCGAGCGCCACCCGCTCCGCAGGCTCAAGAGAGAGCTCGATCACCTTCTCCACGCCGCCACTGCCGAGCACGACCGGCACGCCGACGAAGTAGCCGCCCACGCCGTACTCCTTGTCGCAGTAGGCCGCACAGGGCACGAGCCGCTTCTTGTCGCGGACGACCGCCTCGACCATCTGGGCGGTGGCCGCAGCCGGGGCGTAGTAGGCGCTGCCCGTCTTGAGCAGGCCGACGATCTCGGCGCCGCCGTTGCGGGCCCGATCGACGATCGCCTCGAGGCGGTCGGGCTTCACGAGTTGCGTGACCGGAATGCCGCCGACGCTCGTGCACGACGGGATCGGCACCATCGTGTCGCCGTGGCCGCCGAGCAGCATCGCGGTGATGTCCTCCACGCTCACGCCGAGCTCCATGGCAAGGAACGAACGGTAGCGGGCCGTGTCGAGGATGCCGGCCTGGCCGATCACGCGGCTCGCGGGGAAGCCGGTCACCTGGAAGGTCCGCTGCACCATCGCATCGAGCGGATTTGAGACGACGATGACCACCGCCTGCGGGCTCGTGTCGCGGATCTTCGCGGCCACGTCGCCCACGATCTTGGCATTCGTCGAGAGCAGGTCGTCGCGGCTCATGCCTGGCTTGCGGGCGATGCCGGCGGTCACGACGACGACGTCGCTACCGGCCGTATCGGCCCAGTCGGTGGTGCCGGTGAGCCTCGAGTCGAAGCCCATGATGGGCGAGGCCTCGAAGAGGTCGAGCGCCTTGCCGGCGGGCATGCCCTCGGTGGCCGGGATGTCGAGGAGGACGATGTCGCCGAGTTCGCCGGCGGCACACCAGTGGGCGGTGGTGGCGCCGACGTTGCCGGCACCGATGATCGAGATCTTCGCGCGTCGCATGGAGATGCTCCTGGGAGGTGAATGAGGCGGGAAAAAGCGGAGGAAGGATCGTGGGCGTCAGCTGCGGTCGCCGGGCAGTTCGATGCGGTCGGGCAGTTCGCTGCGGGCCTGGGCTTCCGCACGGCGGGCGGCGCGATTCGAGGCCCACACGCCGTAGAGCACGGCGGCGGCGACGGCCGCACCGAGGCCGGCGAAGATCCAGGAGAGCACGCCGCTCGTCTCGACGGTGGACGGCGGCTTCCGCCATTCCGCCCGCCGCGCCACGAGCAGCGCCGTCTCGCGGCGTTTGCCCTTCTCCTCGCGATCGCCCTGCGAGGAGATGATCGACACGTCGGCCAGCGGATAGCCGTACCGTTTGAGGGCGAAGCCGTCGATCCGCACGCCTTCGGAGATCGAATCGCCGGTGGGCATCCCGGCGGGCAGATCCCGGACGCAGCAGACGATCGGATAGGTGTCCTGGTCCTGGCCGTCGATCCGGATGAGTGGCGTGTTCACGAACACGAACAGCTCCCAGTAGTGGTCGGTGCCGAGCTGCTCGCGGCGGAAGGGCTCGTCGATCGCGATCTTCGTCGCCTTGCGGGCGATGCCCGAGATCGTGACGGGCTCGCCGCGATGGGCGGCATACCACTTCTGCCCGGGATCGATCAGTTTGAGGATCTGGTCGGCCACGGCCGGCTCTCGACGACCTTCATCTCCGGCCACGGCGGCGAGCATGCCGTAAAAGGCCTCCGCGTCGCCCGGCTCGAGCTTGCCGCCGTCGCGAACACTGTCGAAGAGGGTGTAGTTCATGCCGAGGGTGCCCAGCGGCGTCGCCGGCTCCCAGGCGACGCCGGTGGCCGCCATCACGAGGCCGGGCCGCGGCTCCGGCCAGCCCGCGGCTTCATCGGGCGCACCGGTCGGCCTCGGACCCACGCCCGCCGAGAGTGGCAGGCCCACGACCGTCACCGGCTCGTCGATCGGCTGCCAGCGGGGCCACGCCTTCGGCGCCGCCTTCACGAGCACGTCCACCAGGCGGTCGCCGGCGGCCGTGATCCGCACGACGTCGAAGCTCGGCTGGGCGGCCAGTTGCTCCTGCTCGGCAGTGAGCTGCACGGGGGCCACGAAGGTCGCCCGTCCGCGAATCTTCACGAGGGCGTCGCCGATCGTCACTGCCGCATCGGCCGCAGGCTCGACCGCCGCCGCCCGCCAGGCCGTGGTCAGCTCGGCCGGCGCCGCGAGCCGGGAGAGCACCCGGATCGCCAGCTTCTGCTGCTCGTCGCCCCACTCGGTGGCGGTTTCGAGGCCGCCTCTCTGCGGCTGGTCGATCCCGCGCTCACGGAGAAACGTGGCCACATCGGCAGCCGGTTCGGCGACGGCAAGTCGGAGGCCCGCAGAGGCCGTCAGCAGAAGCGCGAGACTAGCCACGACGAGGCGGCAGTTCGCGGGTGTCGGGATCGCCATCATGTTCATGGAACGGGCTCCTTACCGGTGTCGTCAGCCCGGGCCAGCTGCCGCAGCGACTCCTCGGTCGAAAACGGGATGAACC
>JBILVW010000344.1:0-3575 GCA_044370205.1 Pirellulales bacterium
AAAGCAGGGCAGGAGAGCCTGTCTCGCCAAGCCTGATCGAAGTCGTCACAATACGGCGGATCGGATCGAGTCGTTTCAGAAGGAGCCAGACCGTGAGTCATAGCGTGCAGACGGCGGGGATCGACCTCATCAGACTCCAGTCCGCGGCGCGGAAGCGGCTCGGACATGCCGTCGGGATGGCTGCCCTCGCCTTGTTCACGTTGTTCGCCTGGCCGGCCCTGGCCGAGCAGCCCCCGACCGGGAGCCCCAAGCCCGGCACCAACGACCCGCACATCGCCAAGGCGGTTCGCCGCCATCTCGAGAGCGAGCACTTCCTCAAGCAGCCGATCAACGACGCCATGGCCCGCCGCTGGTTCGACGCGTTTCTCGAGGCGCTCGACCCCATGAAGATCTACTTCATGCAGGGCGACGTCGATTCGTTCATGCAGCAGCGGGACGCGCTCGACGATCTCGTGAAGCGGGGAGACGTGAGCTTCGCCTACCAGGTGTTCGAGCGGTTCCTGCAGCGGGTCGATTCCCGGCTGCCGCTGATCGAGAAGCTGCTGAGCACGCCCCAGGATTTCACGCAGTCCGAGTCGATCGTGATCGACCGCAAGGCCACGCAGTGGGCGAAGACGGAGGCCGAGGCCGAGGATCTCTGGCGGCGGAGGATCAAGTACGAGCTGCTCGTGCAGAAGATGGAGAAGACTTCTCCCGAGGAGGCGAAAGACAAACTCCAGCGGCGGTACCGCAGCTTCGCCAAGCGGATGCATCAGATGACCGGCGACGAGCTGCTCGAGACCTATCTCTCTTCGCTCACCGGCAGCTTCGATCCGCACACGAGCTTCATGTCGCCCGGCACGCTCGAGAACTTCGAGATCGGCATGCGGCTGCAGCTCGACGGGATCGGGGCCCAGCTCAAAGGTGAGGACGGCTACACCACGATCATGGAACTGACGCCGGGCGGGGCGGCCGACAAGGACGGCCGGCTGAAGGCCAAGGACCGGATCGTGGGCGTGGGGCAGGGCAACGACGGTGAGATCGTGGACGTGGTCGACACGAACCTCAACGAGGTGGTGAAGCTCATTCGCGGCAAGCGGGGCACGGTCGTGCGGCTGAAGGTGATCCCGGTCGGGGAGACGGTGCCGAAGACCTACGACATCACCCGCGCGAAGATCGAGCTGAAGGACGCCGAGGCCCGTGGCGAAGTGATCGAGCACGGCAAGAAGGCCGACGGCTCCCCCTATCGCATCGGCGTGATCAACCTGCCGAGCTTCTACATGGACATGGCCGCCGCCCAGCAGGGGCAGGCGGATTTCAAGAGCAGCACCCGCGACTGCAAGCGGCTGCTCGACGATTTCCGGCAGCAGGGCGTGGACTGCGTGGCACTCGACCTGCGGCACAACGGCGGCGGCTCGCTTCCCGAGGCGATCAAGCTCACGGGCCTGTTCATCGACAAGGGCCCGGTCGTGCAGATCAAGGACGCCGACAAGCAGGTGCGGCCCTACGACGACGTCGATCCGGGCGTGGCCTGGGACGGCCCGCTCGTGGTGCTGACCAACAAGTTCAGCGCCAGCGCGAGCGAGATCCTCGCCGGGGCGATCCAGGACTACCACCGCGGCCTGATCATCGGCGACGAGGCGACCCACGGGAAAGGCACCGTGCAGAGCCTGCTCGACCTCGGCCGGCAGCTCTTCCAGCGGTACGACAACTCGCCGTCGCTCGGAGCGATCAAGATCACGATGCAGCAGTTCTACCGGCCGAGCGGGGCGAGCACCCAGCTCGAGGGCGTGAAGAGCGACATCGTGCTGCCGAGCCTCACCACGCACCTGCCCGTGGGCGAGTCGGATCTCGATCATGCAATCCCGTTCGACAAGGTGCCGCAGGCGGCCTACCAGTCCACGGGCCGGATCAACGACGCGGTGCTCCAGCAGCTGCGGGCCCGGTCGGCCGAGCGGGTGAGCGGGAACGGCGAGTTCGGCAAGCTCGCCGCCGACGTCGCCCGCTACAAGAAGCGGAAGGACGAGAAGACGATCTCGCTCGTTGAGACGGAGTTCGAGAAGCAGTGGAACGAGGGCAAGGCGGCCGAGGACGAGGAGGAGAAGAAGCTCGAGGAACTCGAGGCCCAGAAGCGGCCGGTGGTTCGTCGTGACTACTACTTCGACGAGGCGATGAACGTGACGGTGGACTTCCTGCAGGCCACTGGCAAACCGGGCATGGCCGTGCCGGCGCCGGCGAACGCCATCGCCCCGGGCCGGCAGAGCGCCGAGGTGCTGCGGCCCGCAGTGCCGACGCCGTAGGAGTGGGCATGTCACACCGTCCATGTGGTCATGGCACGCCGTGACAGAGTGGCCGGCACCGCGAGATGTTTCGGCCGCAGGGGCGGATCGTTGTCGAGGGCAACTCCAACGCTCTGGATAACGTGTGGCGACCGTGGACGAAGCCAACTGGGGTGCGATGAAAGCCCGAGGCGTGGGCCGAAGGGGCGCTGGACAACCCGCCGTGAGCGGGCGTGACGCATGTTGATGGGGCTCCCTCAATTCCCTTTGGCTTGCGCCTCGAGCTCGCCTCACCTTCCTCCGGCACGCCGGCAACGCTACGCACATCCATGATGATGCAGGCGACCGCAGGCGGGCTGACCGACATCAGCCGGCGAACGTCCTGCCGCCAGAAACAGCCTGTTTTTCGATCGGAACCGTGATAAACCGAATCCTTGAATCGCCTGCAGGCGGCGATTACCCTTGCTGTCTCGTTTCTCACGACCGAGAGGTGCGGCAGGAAGCGGCAGGGCGAGTCCTGTAGGGGGATCACGTGCTGCTTCCTGCTCTGCTTACTATCAAGGGTTCTTTCGATGCCAAGGGTTCTTTCGATGCCAAGGGTTCTTTCGATGCCAAGGGTTCTTTCGATGCCAAGGGTTCTTTCGATGCCAAGGGTTCTTTCGATGTCAAGTTTCCCGCGTCAATTCGGCTCGACCTCCCGCCGTTCCCGCGAGGTCTCCCGACGGCGTCGTCCGAGTGATCGCGCGAGTGCCCTAAAGCTCGAGTCGCTCGAGCCGCGGCTGGCGCTCGCGGTCATGCCCGGGCTGCCCGACACGATCGCGCCCGTGGTTCGCTCCGTCTCGCTGCCCGCCGCCGGCACCTACGGCACGGGCAGGCCGCTGACGTTCAAGCTCAACTTCAGCGAGCCGGTGAACGTGGTCGGCAACCAGGCCGACGTGTTTCTCCCCGTCGAAGTCAACTACGCCATGCGGTCGGCGCAGTATGTGTCGGGCAGCGGCACCAAGTCGCTCACGTTCCGCATGGCCGTGACGGCCAACGACGTCGACACCGACGGCATCAGCCTGGGCCGGGTGAACGAGGCGGCCGTCCGCGATTTCGACTTCGCCGACAAGAGCATTCAGGACCGGGCGGGCAATCCGGCGAGCGACGTGATCCCGGCCGTGAACACCAGCCGCATCCGCGTGGATGCGACCGGTCCGGTTGTGGCGGGCTATGGCAACTTCGTCACCCAGGGCCGGCAGGTGTCGCTGAAGGTGACCTTCGACGGCCCCGTCACCGTGACCGGCAAGCCGATGGTGCCCGTGACGATCGGCGACA
>JBILVW010000345.1:0-3572 GCA_044370205.1 Pirellulales bacterium
CGTCGCCCGGCCCGCGTCATCGACGGCCACCACCTGCCAGGTTTTCGTCGAGTCGGTCATCGTCTCGACCGTCTGGGTCGTGCCGTTCATCGTGGTCTCGGTGAGCGCCCGATGGGCCACGTCCATTTCGATGCGATCGCCTTTCCGAAACCGGTAGGCGAGGGTCACGGTATCGGGCGTCGCCGTGGCAGGCTCGACGGCGGCGGCTTCACCCCCCACGACCGCGAGGCAGGCCACGGCTGCGATCACGATCCTGCTGGCCGTCATGATGCCGACTCCTCAGGCCGCGGGCCCTCGACGCCACGCACGCCGCCCCCCCAGCCGAGCTTCTCGCGGAGGGTGGGATAGTAGCCGTGGAGGCTCGTCTCGACGAGCGTGAACCGCGGCTCGGCCCGCCGCACCCGAATCCGGTCGCCCGCCTCGAGCGCCGCCACCACGCGGCCGTCGACCACGCAGGCAGATCCCGCATTGGGATGCGGCACCACGAGCTCGTAGGTGCGGGCCGCCGAGTCGACGACGGGGCGGTTGGTGAGCGTGTGGGGACTCAGCGGCGTGAAGATGAAGGCGTCGAGATCCTTGCGCACGATCGGGCCGCCGGCCGACAGGCTGTAGGCCGTCGAGCCCACTGGCGTCGACACGATGAGGCCGTCGGCGCGATACGTCGTGGCCAGGTCGCCATCCACCAGGAGCCGGATCTCGATCATCGAGAACGGAGGCCCCGCGAGAATCGACGTCTCGTTGAGCCCGAGTTGCCGATGCAGCAGCCCGCCGCCGCGGTGCAGTTCGCACTCGAAGAGCAGGTGGTCGATGAGCCGAAACCGCCCCGCTGCGATCTCGGCCAGCGCCGCCGTCACCTCGTCTCGCGACACGTCGGCCAGGAAGCCGAGCGTGCCAAGGTTCACGCCGAGCACGGGCAGCTGGTGATAGCCCATCCAGCGGGCCGTCCGCAGGATCGAGCCGTCGCCACCGAGCACGACGACCACGTCGGCCGCCGGCATTCCATCCGCCTCGAACCGCCCCTCGCCCCACTCGTCACGCGGCGCGATCCGGCGGGCGACGACCTCGTGGCCTCCGGCCGCGAGCAGCCCCGCCACCCGGTCGGCCTCCTGCTCCACGCCCGCGAGTCCGCCGGGCCCCACGAGAATGCACCGCATCGCTTTGGCGGGGCGATCAGGACGGAGGTGTGAGGATGCCATGCTGGTGTGCTGACTCGTTGCGGTAGGTCGGGGTTGCCCCAGCCGTGTCGTCGGACGCTCGCTACGGGCATCCTGCCCTTCGCTCGCTCGATGCTGCCTGCGCTTCGGCATCCTGCCTACGCTTGTCAGCAACGCCGACGCCCCGGCAGGGGCAACCCCTCCAAGAGTCCTGTCTGATTCAGTTGAGGCAGACGACGTATGCAGCGCATATGTATACGGCATCAGTGACCGTTCACGGGAGGGCAGACGGTCGGGGAACCCGGAGGAGGAGCGCAGGGATATCCGTAGCTCTGTGCGTGCCACTGGGTACCCGGTGGGCCGGAGGAATCCCGAAGCGAGCGACGGAGGGTTTCCCGCCGGCTGACCGGAACCCCTCGTTCGGCCTCCTGCAATCCGCCTACTCCCTCACCGCGTCGTGCTCACGACGGGGGCGCGGCCTGCGAGGCGGCGGCAGGTCGCGGCGATGCCGGTGGCGTCGAGGCCGAGGTCGGCCAGCAGCTCGCCCCGTTCGCCGTGCTCCACGAATTGGTCGGGCAGGCCGAGCCGCACGATTGGCCCGTGGGGCCGCGGCTCGCTGCTGCGGCACTGGGCGTCGTTGACGGCCTCGAGCACCGCGCTGCCGAAGCCCGTCTGGAGGGCGTTCTCCTCCACCGTCACCGTCCAGGGGGCGGCGTCGATCCGGTCGAGGATCATACCCGTGTCGAGCGGCTTGACGAAGCGGGCGTTGACGACGGCCACGTCGAGGCCTTCGTCGCGGAGCGTGGCCGTGGCCTTCAGGGCCTCGCCGAGGAGCGTGCCACAGGCGACGATCAGGCCGTCGTGGCCGTCGGCCATGAGTTCGGCCTGGCCGAGTTCCATCGGAGCCCGATCGCGGGCGTGTGTCTCGACCACGGCCTTCGGGTAGCGGATGGCCACGGGGCCGTCGTGGGCCAAGGCCCAGTCGAGCATGGCCGGCAGGTCGTGCTCGTCGCCCGGCGCCAGCACCACCATGTTGGGGAAGAGCCGCATGTAGCCGAGGTCGTAGCTGCCGTGGTGGGTCGGGCCGTCGGGGCCGGTGAGGCCGGCCCGGTCGAGCATGAACACGACCGGCAGGTTCTGCAGGCAGACCTCCTGGAAGATCTGGTCGAACGACCGCTGCAGGAACGTACTGTAGATGTCCACGATCGGCCGCACGCCCACCTTGGCCTGGCCGGCCGCGAAGGCCACGGCGTGCGACTCGCAGATGCCCACGTCGAAGAACCGCGTCGGAAACTCCTCGCGGACCTTCTCGAGCTTGTTGCCCTGGCACATTGCCGCGGTGAGCACGGTCACCCGTTCGTCGCGGCGCATGCAGTCGGCGATCGCCGTCGAGGCCGCGTCGGTATAGGCCCGGGCCGACGACTTCTTGATCGACACGATGCAATCGTCGTCGTCGCACTCGAACGGGGCAGGCGTGTGAAAGAACACCGGGTCGGCCTCGGCCGGCTTGAAGCCGTGTCCCTTCTCGGTGAGTACGTGAAGAAGGATCGGCCCCTCTTCGTCCTTCACGAGCTCGAGGTAGCGGATCAGATTGGGGAGCGAGTGGCCTTCCACCGGGCCGAAGTAGCGGACGCCGAGGGCCTCGAAGAGGGCGCCGCCGTGGAGCGTCGTCTTGATCGAGTCCTTCACGGTGCCGAGCATCCGCTCCATCGACTCGCCCACCATGGGCACGCCCTTGATGATCTCCGTGGCCTGGTTCTTCAGACCGCGATACCACGGGTTCGTACGGATCACGTCGAGGTATTCCGCGAGGGCTCCCACCCGCGGGCAGATCGACATCCGGTTGTCGTTGAGAATGATCAGCAGCCGCTTCTTGAGGAAGCCTGCGTTGTTGAGCGCCTCGAAGACGATGCCGGAGGGGAAGGCACCGTCACCGATCACGGCCACCGAGTGGCGGTCGTCGCGGCCGAGCAGGTCGTCGCCGCTGGCCAGGCCGAGGGCGGTCGAGACGCTCGAGCCGGCATGACCGGTCATGAACAGGTCGTAGTCGCTCTCGGCCGGGTTGGGGTAGCCCATCAGGCCCCCCTTCGTGCGAATCGAGCCGAACCGGGCGAAGCGGCCGGTGATCAGCTTGTGGGGATAGATCTGGTGGCCCGTGTCCCAAATGAGCCGGTCGCGGCTGAAGTCGAACACGCGATGCAGCGCGAGGCAGAGTTCCACGACGCCGAGGTTCGAGGCGAAGTGGGCCGTTCGCGTGCCGGCGACCTCGGTGAGGGCCCGCCGCATCTCGCCGGCAAGCTGCTCGAGCTGCTCCGGCGAGAGCTGCTGGAGGTCGTGCGGCGAATCGATCGTGGGAAGGATGTCACTCATGCGTCGTCCTCTGGCTGGCGTGCTGCCGACCGCGGCCCCGTTTCCGGA
>JBILVW010000346.1:0-3569 GCA_044370205.1 Pirellulales bacterium
CACCAGCTGATCGCCGACACGCCGTTCAACATCACGGGTTTCGGCACCGACTCGAAGGGTGAGATCCTGATCTGCGACCACCAGCCGGGCGACAAGGGGGGCTTCTACCGGCTCGTGCCCACGCCGCCGGTCTCCAAGGACCAGCCGCCATTCCCTACGCGGATCTCCGAGAGCGGCCTCTTCGCCGATGTCGCCAAGCACCGGATGGTGGATGGCGTCGTGCCCTACCAGCCAGTCTCGCCGCTCTGGAGTGACGGCACGCACAAGGCCCGCTTCTTCGCGCTGCCCAAGACGATGAAGCAGGAGGCGAAGATCGTGCCCGCGAAGATCGGCGTCACGAATGCCCGCGGCTGGAACTTCCCCGACGGCACGGTGCTCGTGAAATCGTTCGCGATCGATGAAGTCGAAGGCGATCCCTCCACCCGCCGCTGGATCGAGACCCGCTTCATGCTCAAGGAGCAGGGGGAGTGGGCCGGCTACAGCTACGAGTGGAACGACGAGCAGACCGACGCCGTGCTCGTGGCCGCCGAAGGCAAGGACCGCGACTTTCAGATTCGCACGGCCGATCTTCAGAACCACGCCGACGGCGTGAAGACGCAGCAGTGGCACTATCCATCCCGCACCGAGTGCATGGTCTGCCACAGCCGGGCGAGTAACTACGTGCTCGGCCTCTGCACCGTGCAGCTCAACCACGACTTCGACTACAAGGCCGTACTCGGCGAGGGGCACGCCACCGACAACCAGCTCCGCACGCTCGAGCACCTCGGCCTTCTGGAGGTGAACTGGTGGGGCGACGGGGCCGGCGCCTGGTATGGCAAGGCCATCGAGGCCGGCGTCGAGGAGAAGGATCGCTGGCCGTGGGTGGGCCGCCAGACGGCGTCGCTCGACCCCGATGCCAACACGTTTAGCCAACGGAAGTCGTCGCTGCTCTCGAAGGCACCAGACCGGACGAACCGGCTCGTGAACCCCTACGATTCCTCGCATCCGCTCGAGGCCCGGGCCCGCTCCTATATGCATTCGAATTGTTCGAGCTGCCACGTCTTCGCCGGCGGTGGCAACGCCCAGATCGACCTCGAATACATGACGGCCTACGAGAAGCGGCCGGTCGACGCGATGAAGGCGATCGGCATCACGCCGCTGCACTCGACGTTTGGCATCCCCGACGCGAAGCTGATCGCGGCGGGCCATCCCGAACGGTCGGTGATCTACGAGCGAATGACCCGCCGCGGGCCGGGCCAGATGCCCCAGCTCGCGACGTCAATCGTCGACGAGAAGGCCGTGGCCGTCATCCGCGAGTGGATCGAGTCGCTCGCGCCCAAGCCAGACGACGTGTCAGCACGGTAGTCCTCTATCGCACACACACGGGTACACCACGGCATGAACGGTTTCATGATCTGCTTGCGATCGATGGCCGTCGCCACGGTCTGCATCGGGCTTGCTGCTCTCGGCGATCGGTCGTCGGCCAGCCCCCCGGTCGCTCCCACCGAGGCCCTCTCGCCCGCTGAGGAGCGTGCCAAGTTCAAGCTGCCTCCCGGCTTCGAGATTCAGCTCGTGGCCAGCGAGCCCGAGATACAGAAGCCGATAAACATGGCGTTCGACACCCGCGGCCGGCTGTGGGTGACCCACTCGATCGAGTATCCCTTCGCCGCCGCGCCAGGCGCGATGCCGCGGGACGGGATCACTGTGCTCGAGGGCTTTGGGCCCGACGGCCGCGCGACGAAGGCGACCCGCTTCGCCGACGGCCTCAACATCCCCATCGGCATCCTGCCACTGCCGGGCGGCGGCCCTGACGGCCGCGGCCAAGAGGTGATCGTCTGGTCGATCCCCAACATCTGGAAGCTCACGGACACCGACGGCGACGGCACGGCCGACCGCCGTGAGGTGCTCTACGGCCCGTTCGACTTCGCCGACACCCACGGCAACCAGAATGCGTTCCGGCTCGGCCCCGACGGCTGGGTCTACGCCTGCCACGGCTTCCGCAACGCGTCGAAGATCAAACTCCGCGGCGAGGGGGACGTGGTCCTCGAAATGACCTCCGGTAACACCTACCGGTTCCGCCCCGATGGTTCGGCAATCGAACAGGTGTCGTGGGGCCAGGTCAATCCGTTCGGCATGTGCTTCGACCGGATGGGCAACCAGTTCACGGCCGACTGCCATTCGAAGCCGATCATGATGATCCTTCGCGGCGGCTCCTACGACCACTTCGGCAAGCCGCACGACGGCCTCGGCTATGCGCCGCTCACGACAGGCGACGGCCACGGCTCGACCGGCATCGCCGGCATGGCCGCCTACGAGGCCGACCAGTTTCCCGCGGAGTATCGGGGGTCGATGTTCGTCGGCAACGTGATGACCAACATCATCCATCGCGATATCCCAGAGTGGCGGGGTTCGTCGCCATGGGTGGAGAAGCCGACCGATTTCGTGTCGTGCGACGACTGGTGGTTTCGGCCGGTCGATCTCCAGCTCGGCCCCGACGGCGGCCTCTACGTGGCCGACTTCTACAACTGCATCATCGGCCACTACGAGGTCGATCTGAAGCATCCCCGCCGCGACCGACACCGCGGCCGGATCTGGCGGATCGTCTGGAAGGGGATGGACGGCAAGGCCGCGACATCGACTCCCACCGACCTCACCAGCTTCAGCGACGACCGGCTCGTGGCGCTCCTCGGCGACGGCACGATGACGGTGCGGCGGCTGGCGTTCGACGCCCTCATCGCAAGGGCCGTCTCGGAGGAGGGCGACCGCGACGGCGTCGCCGCGCTGCTCGAAGGCGTGGTCGCCTCCTCCCCTGCCCCGGATGCCGTCCAGGCCGACGACCGCCGGGGGCTGGCCGTGTGGGGGCTCGCGCGGCTCGGCAGGCTCGCCGATGAGTCGCTCGCGGGGGCTACGAACGATCCCGCGCCGGTCGTCCGGGTGCAGCTGGTGAGGGCGTTGGCTGCGATGCCCGGCTGGGACGCGGCGCGAGGCGATCTTGTCCGCGCGAAACTGGCTGACTTGGATCCGTTTGTCCGCCGCGCGGCCGCCGAGGCCGTTGCCGAGCATCCGGAGCGGGCCTCGATCCAGCCGCTCCTGCGGGCGTGGCTCGCGGCCCCGAGCGACGACCCGCAGCTCGTGCAGGCCCTGCGGATTGCCGTGCGCAACCAGTTGCGAAACGTGCCACCCGCGGAACTGGCCGGCCTCACCCTCACCAGCGACGAATGGCTCAAGCTCGTCGAGATCGGGGTCGCCGTGCCGAATGACGAAACCGTCTGGTTCGCCTTCGACTATGTCCGGAGCCACGACGTGCAGCCCGACATCGTGACTCGCTGCCTGTCGAGCGTGGCCCAGCACTGTGGCGACGCCCGCATTGACGAGGCAACGCGGTTCGCCCGGGAAAAAAACAGCCACAGCATCGCCGCCGAGGCGGGTGTGTTTCAGTCGCTCTTCGACGGGCTAACCCGCCGGGGCGCGAAGCTCTCGGCCGACAACGAGCTCGGCCGCTGGGGGGCCTCCCTCGCGCCGAGCATTCTGAACATGATGGCAGATTCAAGCGCCGGCGCGATCCCAGCCGCCAACATCGTCTCGCTCGC
>JBILVW010000347.1:0-3564 GCA_044370205.1 Pirellulales bacterium
CTCGCTCACGGGGCGGTCGGTGAGCAGGTGATGCTTCACCGACTCGTAGCGATCCATGAGGAACGGGAGCAGCCGCTGGTGCCGCCCGTGGAACTCGGAGAGCACGTCATGGAGCAGTGTTTCCACATGCTCCTCCGGCAGTTCCATCACCCGACCGATGATCCGGAGCGCCCGCTGCGGGCTGGTGGGCTCGAAGGGGCGGTAGAGGACGCGGGCGTTGTTCGGCCGGACCATGATGCCGGTGCGGGTGACGTGCATCGTGACGACTCCAGGCTTGTCATGTCGGTGAGGGCGTGCAGCCAGGCGAGCGTCGATTCGGCACCCTGGTTTTCGTTGAGGCGGTCGGCGAGCAGGCCATCGCGGCAGCCGCCGGTGAGTGGGTCGCAGACCGCCAGGCCCAGCACGTTATGGCCGCGGAACCACTCGAAGGCGGTCCACGCCCGATCGATCCAGAGGCCGTCGCCGGCCGCATGAAAGGCCTCGATGCAAGCGGCCACCATGGCCTGCGGCTCGATCGGCTGCTGGTCGAACCCTGCGGGCTCGCCACCGCGCGGGTAGAAGCCGTGGCAGCCGATGGGGGCGAAGCGGCCCGATGGCGAGGCTTGGATTCGCCACAGCCAGTCGAGCAGCGTGAGCCCCTTTTCGAGGGCCGCGGCGTCGCCGGCCCAGCGGCCCACCGCGATGAGCGCCTGGCAGATGCGGGCGTTCTCGTAGGCGACGATGTTCTCCAGCCATGGCCAGTCCGGGCCCGGCTGCGCTGGTTCGAGTTTCAGGAGCCGGTCGGTGAGCTCGCGGCGGATGCCACAGGCCAGCCGGTCGCCCTCGAGCCTGCGCAGGTATTCCTGGATGCCGAGGAGCCCGAGGGCCCAGGCCCGCGGGCTCGTGGTGGCCGCGACCGCCCGCAGGGCAGGCTCGAAGAACCGCAGTGCCCACCGTCGGAGCTGCTCCCGCCGCGACCGCCCGATGCACAGGCCGAGCGCGTGCACCGTCCGGCCCAGGCAGTCGTCGGTGCCTGCGTCGTCGAGCCAGCGACGATCAAACGATTGGAAATTCCGAAACCTTCCGGTCGCCGGGTTGAAGGCGTACCCCAGGAAGGCGGCGTAGGAGGCCATGGCCCGATGGCTCCGCCGCGTATCGAGGCCGAGTTCGTCCACGAGCACCATGAGCCCGAGCGCCCGGGCGTTGTCATCGGTGCAGTAGCCCTCGCTGAAGGCGGGCACGTCATAGACGGCGTGCTGCATCACGCCGGTCGAGTCGGAGAGCCGCCAGAGGTGGTCGAGCGCGACCGGCGGCAGCTCCCTGCGCGGCGGTCGCGGCGAACCCGCGGCTCGCCGCGGTTTCACGGTCATCGCCTCGCGAGTGCGGCCGAAAGCCTCCGCATAGCGTTCCGCCACCCGACTCCACACCATTTCGCGGCCGGCCAGCCAGGCCCGCTTCCGCATCGCATCCCGGCGGGGCTCGTCGGCGAGCAGACCGCAGATGCCCGAGGCGATCGCCGCGGAGTCCTGAAAGGGCACGAGCACACCCCGCCCGTCGGCGAGCAGCTCCTCGGCGTGCCAGTACGGCGTCGAAAGCACCGCCTTGCCGCAGCCGAAGGCATAGGCGAGCGTGCCCGACGTGATCTGATCCTGCGTGAGATACGGGGTCACGTAGATGTCGGCCGCGCCGAGGAAGGCCAGCAAGTCGGGCATGTCCACGTAGCGGTCGTGAAACACGACGTGCTCCTGCATGCCGAGATCGGCGGCCAGCGCCACGAGCCCCTCGCGATACCGCTCTCCCTGGTCGCGGACAAGGTGCGGATGGGTGGCACCGAGCAGGACGTACACCGCGCGGGGGTGCTGCGCCACGACCTCGGGCAGGCCGCGGATGACGTGCTCGATGCCCTTGTTGGGCGAGAGCAGGCCGAACGTGAGCAGCACCTGGGCCCCCTCGAGGCCGAACCGGTCCTTGTGGAAGCTCGGGTCGACGAACTCCATGTCGGGGATGCCGTGCGGGATCACGTCGATCCGCTCGTCGGCGACACCGTAGACCTCGCGGAGGAGCGACCGTCCCCGCTCCGTCATCACCGCCATGCGGGCGGAGAGATGGATGACCTCGGCCATCACCTGCCGCTGCACCGCCGACGGCCGGGCGAGCACCGTGTGCAGCGTGGTATGCACGGGAGCACGCAGGCCGCGGAGCAGCGTGAGTACGTGGCTCCCCGCCTCGCCGCCGAAGATGCCGTATTCGTGCTGGAGCGACACGACGTCGACATTCGAAAGATTGAGCAGGTCGGCAGCCCGCTGGTAGGCCGCGGCATCGTGATCCGCGCACTCGAACCGCACCTCGGGCGGATAGTCGTACGAGGCCGCCGCGTCGTTCATCGAGACGACGAGGCAGTCGGCGGCCGGGAGATGGTCGGCCACGGCGCACCGCAGGTCGCGGGTGTACGTGGCGATGCCGCAACGGCGGGGCACGTAGTTGCCGACGAAGGCGATCCGGTTGAGACCGGCAGTGACGGGCCGCGAGGTCGCGGCGAGAACGGAAGGTGACATGCGCTCCCTCGTGGCATAGGGGCGGCATGCATGCCACGGGGTCGCGCAAGGATTTCCTGCGACTTACGACATTCTATCCTACGGTGCGGCCACCTTCCAGAGCGTCGACTCACTTCGCAGATAGAGGCTCGAGTCGGCGACGGCGGGCGTCGCGGTGAATGTGCCAGGCAAGACGTTCTCCCCGATGATCTTCGGGGCGTCGGCGATCGACACGAGGAAGGTCGTGCCCTCCTTGTTGGTGGCGACGACCGTGTCGCCGACGAGGATCGGGCTCGCCCAGAACGAACCGGCGAGCCGCACCTGTCCGCGGAGCGAGCCGTCGGCGAGCGAGCCCACCCCGAGCACACCCGCGCGGTTGATGCAGGCCACCGTATCGCCCCACGCCAAGGGGCTGGCGATCCCGCAGGAGAGTTTCGTGGATCGCCAGACCGGCTTTGGCTCGGCCGTCGCCGGCACGATGGCCGCGAGACCATCATTGGGCACGAAGAGCGTGCCCGCCGCCTCGGTCGTCATCGGGATTCCGGCGCACTCCCCCTTCCACGACCACACGATCTCGCCGTCGCGGGCTCGTCGCAGCTCGAGGCCGTTCGGGTTTTGGAGGGCCACGCATGCACCGTGGGGCGGCAGGTCCACCGCCAGCGGCGACGACCAGCTGGCGATCTTGTCCCGCGGCGCGAGCCAGCGATCCGCCCCCGTCACGGCATCGACACCGGTGCCGAAGGCATCTCCCTGGCAATCGATCTGCACGACGACCGTGCCGTCGATGATCCGCGGGCTCGACCCCATGCCCACGTCGTTGCCGCTCCGCGGATGCTCGACCGCGAGATTCCGCTGCCAGAGGAGCCGGCCGGCATGATCGAGGGCGAACAGATCACATGACGAAAACAACGCCACGATCCGCCTGCCGTCACTGGCGGGCGTGCCGGCCGCGACGGCGCTCGTGGGATGGCAGAGCGTGCGGCCGGTCGCCCAGAAGCTGCGGTGCCACCGCACGGTGCCGGTCTGCTTGTCGAGCGCCAGCACGTGGAGC
>JBILVW010000349.1:0-3555 GCA_044370205.1 Pirellulales bacterium
GATGGCGGTGAGCCGGTTCGGCGATCCCGAGACGGCGTCGCGGATCCAGGCCTACGAGATGGCCTACAAGCTGCAGGCAAGCGCGCCCGAGCTCATGGACTTGGCCGACGAGTCAAAAGAGACGCTCGCCCGCTACGGCCTCACCGACCCGAAGCAGCCCGGCTTCGCCCGCAACTGCCTGCTCGCGCGGCGGCTCTTGGAGCGGGGCGTGCGGTTCGTACAGCTCTTCCACGAGGCCTGGGACCAGCACGGCGACCTCACGAAGAATATCAAGAAAAATTGCGGCGATACGCAGCAGGCCTCGGCGGCGCTCGTGATGGATCTGAAGGAGCGGGGCCTCCTCGACGACACGATCGTGATCTGGGGCGGCGAATTCGGCCGCACGCCGATGGTGCAAGGGGGCAACGACGGCCGCGACCACCACAACCGCGCCTTCTCGATGTGGCTGGCCGGCGGCGGCATCAAGGCGGGCCACGCGCACGGCAAGACCGATGACTTCGGCTTCAACGTCGTCGAGGATCCCGTGCATGTGCACGATCTCAATGCCACGCTGCTGCACCTGCTCGGCTTCGACCACACGAAGCTCACCTACCGCTTTCAGGGTCGGGATTACCGTCTCACCGACGTGCACGGCCATCTGGTGAAGGGCATCATCGCCTGAGTCTCAGGGGGGGCGCGGTATTCGGCGCGCCCGTGGCGCGAATGTGCGAATGGTGATGGCCAGCGTCTCCCACTCGCTTCCGCGAGGGGCTTTTGGGGCAGCGGGCGCTCGTCCCCAAAAGTGACCCCCTCCCCAAATCTTGAGCCAGGTCTTGTGGAGAATCCTCGTGTGCCTTGACGCCGCATTCTGCGCCGCCTGCCATGACGTTCCCCGGTTTCCCCGGTAGAACCGTCTTGTATTCGAATTCAGTCGCCCCGACATTACTTACCGCATGAGACTGCACCGTCCCGGAGATGGGATCGTCCGTGCGGCCCGCGAATCACACGACGGGCCCGAGATCCTCGAGAATCTCCTCCACCTGCAGACGCTGCCGAGCGTCAAAGGTCTCGAACGAACTCGCGACCGTGTCCCGGCAGATGCCCAGTGCCGCCAAGGCTGTCTTGATCCCGACCACGATGCGGCCCGGCATGCGGCCGACATCGTAGAGCCGTGCAAGCTTTTGCACACGGCTGCGGAGCAGTCCCACGCGGTCTGATTCGCCGGCCAGCACGGCCTCGTAGAGATCGCGGAACAAGCGGGGCAGTACGTTGGCGCCGCCCGGAATCCCCCCGTGGCCGCCGAGTGCACAGGCTTCGGGCAGGAGCAGTTCCGGCCCGACCAACAGCGACCAATCGGGCCGCAACTCTCGGACGATCTCGGCCAGTTGCGCGAAGTAGCCGAGGTCTCCAGAGCTGTCCTTGATGGCGACGATGTTTGGGCAGTCGGCCAGCCGACGAATGGTGTCGGGCTCGAAAACGACCTTTGTCATCTCCGGCATGTTGTAGAGCACGAGGGGAAGCGGCACCCGCTCCGAAAGCCCGCGAGCCCAGCGAATCAGCGGCTCCTGCGCCGACGGAAAGTAGTAGGGAGCGGCCGCCACGACCGCATCGGCACCGCTCGCCGCGGCAGTCGTCGCCAGTGTCACGCTCTCCTGCACGGACGCGTCGGAGATTCCCACGAGCACGGGCACTCGGCCCGCAACGAGCGGCACAACCCGCTCGACGAGCTCCCGCTGCACGGCATGCGAGAGAGAAGGCCCTTCACCGGTGGTTCCAAGGATGAACAGTCCATGGACGCCACCGCCGACGACGTGCTCCACGAGCCTCTCGAGCCCGTGAACGTCGAGCGAATCGGGGCTTTCGAGTGGCGTGATGAGCGGCGGCACGATCCCGTGCAGCCGCGGCTGCATCGGCTTCGCGGCATGCCCTGTGCCGGCCATCTCCGTGCCATGTGCCCTTCGTACCATGGTCATGCAAGCTCCTTTGCCGCGAGCGTCGCCGAACGCCGGCGATATTCCCGAGGTGACGTGCCGACGAACTGCTTGAACCGTCGCGAGAAATAAAACTCGCTCTCGAACCCGAGGCGGCGGGCGATCGACCGGCACGTCTCGTTGCTCTGTTCGAGTATCAGGCAGGCCTGCTCGATGAGCCGCTTCGCGCGGTACTGTGCCGGCGTGATGCCGGTGAGCCGCCTGAACTTCTTGCGGAATGCCTGCTCGCCGAGGTCGAACGATCCCGCAATCCTCCCGAAATCGACCTCGCGGCCGATCGGAATCTCATCGAGCTGGGCCTCCACCTCCTCGAGCCAGCGGTTCGCCGACTTGTCGGCCGCCGGCTGCCAGTCGGCGATCATGTGGGCGATCAGCTCGAGCAGCTTGCCCGTGTCGCGGAGCGTCGGCATGCCGTGGGCCCGCGAGACGGAGCCGACAAGTTCGTTGAATCGCGACAGCCAGTAGCCGATCGGCTCGAGGTGCCGGACGGGCTCGTCCGGGTCGAGCATGCCGGGCCCCTGCCACGCTGCGAACGCCGGCCCCGAGAAATCGACGTTGATCTCGTCCCACCGCTCGTCGGCGTCGGGCCCGTAGGCGTGAGGCACACCCGGAAACAGGCAGATCAGGTCGCCGGCCCGCACGGGCCTGCTGCCGCGGGCGTCGTAGAACGTTCCGCTGCCTCGATGCACGTAGACGAGCCCATACCAGTCGAGCGTGCGGCGGAAGGAGGCATCCTGCTCCAGCCGCGGCCGCATGCCCCAACTGTCGACGATGCGGCTCGAACGAACGAGACAGCCTGGCCCCGGCGCCCGCGGCGAATCGAAAAGCAGCCAGTAGCGGCGCACGCTCGTGCGACCACCCACGATCGCGCGTTGCTCCTCCGGCTCTGCGTTGGCCCGCTCTGCCCTGATGTTCTTTGACATGCGTCGGTCCTCGCCGCCCCGACTCTCGCGACGTAGAACGAACATACCATACACGACATGCCCAAGAATCCTTGAACGCTGAAAACGCTTTTTGCGGAAAAACAGAGATACTTTTTCGGATATACCGCGAACGTTTCGTGCATGTCGAGTGCACGAGGTCTGGCCGATACTTTTCGTCAGCGAGGGCTGCGGCCCATCGAGATGCGAACTGCTCCGGCCAACGACACCCTGCATGGGTATGATGAATTTGATCGAAGTTTTTTCAGGATCCCACGCCATGAAGAACATGTCTCTCGCCCTGCTGTCGCTTGCTATCTGCCTGCCTGCAGGGGCGATGGTTCGCGGAGCCGATGATGCCGCCGCGGCGATCGTGTCCCGGGACTACGTCGCCGGCGAGTTGCCCACGAGTGCCTGCCACGCCAGCACGATCGCAGAGACAAAACCGGGCGAGTTCATCGCCGCCTGGTTCGGCGGCACGGCTGAAGGCGATCCCGACGTGGGCATCTGGACGTCGCGGCTCGAGAACGGATCGTGGATGGCGCCCGTCGAGGTCGCCACCGGCGTGCAGCCCGACGGCGCGCGGTTGCCATGCTGGAATCCGGTGCTCTTCCAGAAGCCCGGAGGAGACCTGCTGCTCTTCTACAAGGTCGGCCCGAACCCTG
>JBILVW010000348.1:0-3555 GCA_044370205.1 Pirellulales bacterium
CTCCTCCTGCTGCTGGCCGCCGAGCGGCGCGGCCTCGAGGGCGGAGATCCGATCTTCCAGTTCGTAGATCGGTTTTTCGAGCGGCAGTCGATGCAGGCCGGCAGCCATCGGGAGCGCCTCGCGGGTACGGAAATGGAATCGAGCTATGATTTTCCCCGCCGCACACCCCCCGCGTCAATGCGAAAGCCCATGTCGATCCCCGGGCTACCGCCCTGGGGCTTCTATGGAGCAGGGCTCGTGCACGATCCATACAAGCCCCGCATGGAAATGCGGGGGTCGGGGCAAGCCAGCCGCACCGCGTGACGTGTCCACTTCACGCCAGCTTTTCGAGGAGGCGGATGCTGCGGAGCTGCTTGAGCACCTCCTTCATCGAGCCGGGGCGGGCCGAGGGCTTCTTGGCCAGCAGCTGCCGCAGAAACTCCGACACGCTCGTGGTGGCGTTGCGATTGAAGGCGTTGATCGTGGGCACCGCGGCCGAGACGTGCATGTTGAGCAGCTCGTTGGCCGTGGCCGCCACGTAGGGGGGGCGGCCCGCGAGCAACTCGAAGAGCACGCATCCGAAGGAGTAGATGTCGGAGCGGGCGTCGAGCGCCTGCCCGCGAATCTGCTCCGGCGGCATGTAGGTCGGCGAGCCCTGCGGCTTCGTGCCGCCGCCGAGCAGCTTGCCCAAGACCCCTGCCGACTTCGTGGCGATCGCGAGGTCGATGAGCTTCACCTGGCCATCGGGGGCGGCGAGCACGTTGTCGGGCTTCACGTCGCGGTGCACCCAGCCGCGGGCATGCACGTGGTCGAGCGCGAGCGCCATCTCAGTGACGATCCGCTGCAGCCGCGGCGCGAGCTGCTCGACGCCCGCCGCGATCTGCTTCTTGAGGTTGGCGTGCGGAAACAGCTCCATCACGAGTAGCGGCAGCCCCCCCTCCTCCGCCTGCCGCTCGGCGCGGATGATCGTCGGGTGATCGAGCGACTTGAGCACCTTGAACTCGTGGGCCAGCAGCTTTCGCTGCAACGGGTCGGCGGCCATGTCGGGCACGACGACCTTGATCGCGACCGGCTTGGCCGCCGCGCCGTCGCGGGCCTCCCAGATCTGGCAGTGCCGGCCCACGCCCAGCTGCTGCACGAGCTTCAGGGGGCCGAGCTGTTCGGGAAGTCTGGCCATGCGGTTGGTTCCAACGTCGTTTCCACGAGCACGAGCCCCTCGGGGGGCGTCGTCGGTCCGGCTGCCGGCCGGCTTCGGGCGGCGACCGCCTCGGCCAGCCATCCGGGCGACCGCCTTCCGGCACCGACCATCACCAGCGAGCCGGCGATGATCCGCACCATATTGTGCAGAAACCCGTTCCCCTCGACCTCGATCCACACCTCCGCGGGGCCTGGAGCATGCGGCACCTCGGGCCGGAAGACCGAGAGCGAATGGATTGTGCGCACTTTCGAGAGGCGTGTGGAGGGGGTCGTCTCGAAGCTGGTGAAATCGTGCTCGCCCACGAGCGCCGGCGCGGCGGCTCGCATGAGCGACTCGTCGAGCCGGCCCCGCCACCGCCAGACGAAGCCGCGTTCGATCACCGGCTTCCAGGCCGCGTCGTGGATCCGGTAGCGATACCGCTTGCGGACGGCCACCGCCACCGGGTCGAAGTCGGCGGCCACCTCGCGGGCGGCCACGACGGTGATGTCGGCCGGCAGCTTCGCGTTGAGGGCCCTGCCCCAGACCTCGGCCGGGAAGTCCCGCTCGCTCGTGAACGCGGCGATCTGGTCGAGGGCGTGCACGCCCGCGTCGGTGCGGCTCGAGCCGCGGACGAGCAGTTCCTCGCCCGACACCTCGCGGATCGCCGTGGTCACGGCCCCCTGCACCGTCGTTCGGCCCGGCTGGACCTGCCAGCCGGAGTAGCGTGTACCCTCGTAGGCCAGCCGCAGGCCGATTCGCCTCGTCATGGCCGCGGGCCGCCGCGGCGGCTCATGCGTGTTTCCCGCCGCCAGCGGCGAGCAGTTCGGCGATCTGCACCGCGTTGGTGGCCGCCCCCTTCCGCAGGTTGTCGGACACGCACCACAGTGCGATGCCGTTGGGGCAGGAGATATCTTCGCGGATGCGGCCCACGAACACCTCGTCGCGGCCGCTGCAGTCGCGGGGCATCGGATACTTCTTCGCGGCGAGGTCGTCGATCACCACGATGCCCGGGAAGCCGGCCAGCAGCCGGCGGGCCTCGTCGGCCGAGAGCTTCTTTTCCGTCTCGATGAGGATCGACTCGCTGTGGCCGTTGGCCACCGGCACGCGGACGCACGTGGGGCTCACCTGGATCGACTCGTCGCCGAGAATCTTCCGCGTCTCGAGCACCATCTTCATCTCTTCGCTCGTGAACGCATTCGGCTTCGGCGAGCCGATCTGCGGGATGAGGTTGGCCGCGATCGGGTGGGGGAAGACCTGTCGTGGCTCGGCGCCGCCGGCGAGCCATGCCTGCGACGACTGCTCGAGCTCCTGCTTCGCGGCGAGGCCCGCGCCGCTCACCGCCTGATAGGTGCTCACGATCACCCGCTTCACCTTCGCGGCGTCGTGGAGCGGCTTCATCACCATCACCATCTGCGTGGTCGAGCAGTTGGGGCTGGCGATGATCCCCTTGTGGCGGGCGAGCGCGTCGGGGTTTACCTCCGGGATCACCAGCGGCACGTCGGGGTTCATGCGATAGAAGGCGCTCTCATCGACGACCACGGTGCCCCGCTCCACCGCCCACGGCACGAACTCGGCCGCCACCTCGTCGGGCGTGCTGCCGATGGCGATGGTCACGCCGGCGAAGGATTCCGGCCGCATTTCCTCGACGTCGAAGCTCGTGCCCCCGACGGTCATCGGCTTGCCGGCCGACCGGGCCGAGGCGAGCAGCTTGATCCGCCGCGCCGGAAACTTTCGGGCGACGAGCATTTCGACGATGATTCGGCCCACGGCGCCGGTGGCGCCGACCACTGCAAGCGTGTCGATCATGGAGAACCTGCGGATGTCCTTTCGCGGGGAAGCTTCGGTGAGAGGATGGCGAGTCACAACAGACGCCGGGCGAGCGATCGCCAGGCTGCGGCGGGCACGAAGGCGAGGTTGGCCGTGATCATGGCCAGACCGAACTCCAGCATGCCCATCGAGAGGCCGATGCCCAGGTGCACGGCCACGGCCATCGCCAGCGCGAGCCGGCGGGTGAGCCGTGGCCAGACGATGGCCGGGTAGGCGACCTCCCAGAACAGCGTACCCAGCGTGAGGGCGTTCGTCACAAGCGGGTGCCGGGCCAGGCCCGTGAGGTCGAGCGTACGGTATTGCCCGTTGGCCACGGCCCCCCAGATCGCGGTGCCTTCCCACCAGCTGGCGCCGAACATCTTGCCGCAGCCGGAGAAGAAATAGACGACGCAGAGCTGCACCTGGAGCAGCCGCAGGGCGACGGCCGCCGCCACCGAGGGCCCCCCCTGCCCCGCCAGGCCGAGCCGGCGATCGACCGAGAGGCAGGCCCCGGCCGGGCCGATGACGAGCGGGATCAGAAGCAAGCCGAGCGTGTCGTCGAAGCCGAACACGTTGAGCGGCGTCCGGTTGGC
>JBILVW010000039.1:0-12507 GCA_044370205.1 Pirellulales bacterium
CGCCCACAAGGACGTGAACATCGGCTACGACGCCAACAAGGGCGAGTATGTCGACATGCTCAAGGCGGGGATCATCGATCCGGTGAAGGTGGTGCGGGTGGCCCTCACCAACGCCGCGAGCATCTCTGGCCTGCTGCTCACGACCGAGGCCCTCGTGACCAATCTCGACAAGGACGACGCCAAGAAGCGGAAGATCGAGGGATCGGTCCGGTAGTTTTTCATGGTCGATCAGCGCGACTATTACGAGGTGCTTGGCGTCGATCGCCGCGCCACATCCGCGCAGATCACCGATGCCTACCGGAAACTCGCGATCCGGTTCCACCCCGACAAGAACCCGGGCGACGCGGAAGCGGCGTCTCGGTTCAAGGAGGCGGCCCGGGCCTTCGAGGTGCTGTCCGACGCCGACCTGCGGGGCCGCTATGACCGCTACGGTCATGCCGGCCTGCAGGGTGGACGGCAGCACGACTTCAACGATATCGGCGATGTCTTCGAGGCCTTCGGCGACCTCTTCGGCGGCGGCATCTTCGGCGAGGCGTTTGGCGGCGGCCGCAAGCGGACCAACCGCCCCCGGAAGGGCCGCGACGTCTTCTGTCAGGTGTCGCTGTCGCTCCTCGAGGCGGCACGAGGAGCCACGAAGACCGTCGCGTTCGCTCGCCACGAGCTCTGCGGCACCTGTGACGGCAGCGGAGCCAAAAAGGGAACGAAGCCCCAGACCTGCGAGTATTGCGGCGGCCAGGGGCAGGTGATCCAGACGGCCGGCGTGTTCCGGCTGCAGACGACCTGCCCTGCCTGTCGCGGCGCCGGCAGCGTGATCCGGGAGAAGTGCACCACCTGCGGCGGCGACGGCGTGACGCAGGAGCAGGTCGAGCGGCGGGTCACGATCCCCGCGGGCGTCGACAGCGACGTGCGGGTGCGGCTGGCCGGCGAAGGGGAACCCGGCGGCAACGGCGGCCCGCCGGGCGACTGCTACTGCGTGATCGAGATCGAGGAGCATCCCTTCCTCACCCGCGACGGCCGCGACCTGCACTGCGAGGTGCCGATCACCTTCTCGCAGGCCGCCCTCGGGGCGACCGTCGATGTGCCCACGCTCGACGGGGCGAAGCCGCTCCAGATCGCCCGCGGCATCCAGCCGGGCGACGTGATCCGCGTGCGGGGGCTGGGCATGCCCGAGGTCCGCGGCCGTGGCATTGGCGATCTCCACGTGCACGTGCACGTCGAGGTGCCGAAGACGCTCTCGCCCAAGGCGGAATCGCTGCTCCGCGAGCTCGCTGCCGAGGAGCATGCGGCCGTGAGCCCGAAGCGGTCGAGCTTCTTCAGCCGGCTGGCAGAATACTTTCAGGCCGCTCCGGCCGCGTCCGACACTTCCGAGGAGGCATGACCGTGGACGACACGCCCGAACACGACGAAGCGACTGCCGAGGCACCGTCGGCCGAGGCCACGGGCATCGAGGCGCAACTCCAGGATGCTCAGGATCGGCTCCTCCGCACCCAGGCCGAGCTCGAGAACTTTCGGAAGCGGTCGCGTCGGGAATACGAGGAGGCTCAGCGCTACCGCGAAATCGACCTGCTCCGCGACCTTCTGCCGGTGCTCGACAACGCTCATCGGGCGGTCGAGGCGGCCGGCAAAACCGACGACGTGGAGAGCCTGCGGTCGGGCTTCCGCATGATGGCCCAGCAGATCGAGAAGCTGCTCGGCAGTCACGGCTGCCTCACGATCGAGACCGACGGCGCGGCGTTCGACCCGAACATTCACGACGCGATCCTTCAGCAGGCGGTGCCAGGCGTGGCTCCAGGCACGATCGTGGGCACCGCCACCAAGGGCTACAAACTTCACGACCGCGTCGTTCGTCCGGCGCAGGTGATCGTGTCCAAGGGAGAGTGAGTCATGCCGACCTACGACTACGTCTGCGACGGCTGCGGGCACGCCTTCGAGCTGTTCCAGTCGATGACCGATTCCGTGAAGAAGACCTGCCCGCAGTGCAAGAAGCCGAAGCTGCGGCGGTTGATCGGCGCCGGCGGCGCGATCATGTTCAAGGGCTCCGGCTTCTATAAGACCGACTACCGCAGCGAGTCGTACAAGAAGGGGGCGGCCGCCGACTCGGGGGGCGGCGAAAAGAAGTCCGGGGGCGACAAGCCCGCCGGCGGCTCGTCGGGCGGCAAGGGCGGCTCGGAGGGCTGAACGATGCCACGCTGCCCGGTCTGCGATGCCACGGTCGATCTCGTGACCACGCCCACGGTGCCGTTCTGCAGCGACCGCTGCCGGCTCATCGATCTCGGCCGCTGGCTCGACGAGTCGTACACCGTGCCGGTCACCCGCAAGGACGACGAGGACGAGGGGGACGGGGAATCGGCCGAGTAAAGGCCCCCATGCGCAAGCAGGGGGATCGAACCGCTCACCATCCCACGAACCCCGACGCGATATACTCCCGCCCATCGAATTCCTTTCCCTTTCGGGGCGCATGCATGTCGAATACGAAGGACCCTTCCGGCACGATCGTTCACGAGATCCGCTGGAGCGAAGCCCTGCCCTGGTGGCTCCTGTTCCGGGCCGCGGCCGCGGCCTTCTCGCCGACGGTCATCGTGCTCGCCGCCCTCGGGGCGCTTGCCACCTGGGCCGGCTGGTCGGTCGCCGACCAGCTTGGCCTGCGAGCCTTCGATCCGGCCGCCGACGTGATCGCGGCCGCGCGGCTCGACGGACCGCTCGTGCTCCCGTCGGCCGGCGGCGGCGCCGATGCCCCGACCTCGCTCATGCCCAGCCGGCGGGCGCTGCCGTGGCTGGCCGGCCTCGCGGAGCGGCTCCCGGCCGTCGCGGGTGATCTCGCGCGGCTGATCGCCGTGCCGTTTCGGCCGTCGGCCACGCTCGCCGAGATGGGCGCCGCCCTGGCCCGCCTCGGCTGGTTCGTGCTCGTCTGGTCGATCTTCGGCACGGGCATCACGCGGCACGTTGCCCTCAAGCTCGTCGAGGAGGAGGCTCCGGGGCCGATCGGGGCCACGCTCTACGGTTCCCGCAAGTGGCTGCCGTCGTTCAATTCGGTGCTCTTCGTGCTGTGCGGCATGGTGGCCCTAAGCATTCCGGGGGCGATCCTCGGCCTGCTCATGCGGACGGAGTGGGGCCTCGCCTTCGCCGGCGCGGTCTGGCCGCTCGTGCTGTTGGGCGCCGTGGTGCTGGCGATCCTGGCCATCGGCGTGGTGGCCGGCTGGCCGCTGATGGTGGCCGCGGTGGGCGTGGAACGGGGCGACAGTTTCCAGGCGATCTCGACCGCGTTTTCGTATCTCTATCAGCGGCCGCTGCACTATGCGTTTTACTCGCTGGTGGCCCTGCTCGTGGCCGTGCCCGCGCTGGCGGTGGCGGGACTGTTCGCCGACGCGACGGGCACGCTGGCGATGTGGGCAGCCAGCTTCGGCATGGGGCACGAACGGACGACCGCCGTGCTCGACGGACTGGCGGCGTCGGGACCCGTGGCCGGCGCCTGGGGTGTGCGGGCGATCGCGTTCTGGACCCGCGGCGTCGAGACGCTGCTCTCGTCGTTCGGCTGGGGCTACTTTTGGGCGATCGCGACGGCCGCCTACCTGCTCCTCCGCCACGACGTCGACGGCACGGAACTCGACGAGGTCGTGCTCGACGAACCGGCGGGTTGACGGCTCTGCGGAATCAACTCGCCCAAGCCGCCGGTCGGGGGCCGTGCTCGCCGCCGGCGGATTTTGACGTTTCACTCTCCGCGCGCATGGTTCGCGAACTCTGGCAGTCAAAATTCACCGTCGGCTGCGCGCGGCCCCCGACCGGCTCCGCATTCATTCTTCATGCAAGCCCGTGCGGTGGCGGGCGAGCACTGCCTGAAATCCGCCGAGGAGTCCGCCGCGGCTGATGACCTCCGCGGCCCCGGCGGCCTTCGCGTCGTCGAGCCGCTGCGTGGCCACGTGCGGCCCGAATGCGACCGTGGGCGGCGGCGTGTCTTGTATCGCCGCGAGCATCTCGCGGGTCTTCGCCACGAGAGTCGCGGCATCGGCCGACGTCGTCTGGAGATCGAGCAGCACGAGATCGTAGGGGCCCGACTCGGGGACCGCCTCGGGCGAGCGGAGCGTGGTCACCCTGGCCCCTGCGGCGGCGGCCAGCGGGTCGATGCGACTGGAGATCATCAGGTCGGGTGAAATGAGCAAGATCCGCATGGGAATCAAATCGCCTCCGGTCCTCTGACTTCGCGGTAGAGCTGCACGGCCTCGTCGATCGGCAGCACCCGCACCCGTTCCTGCATGTCGTCGCCGCCGGCCGTCACCACGGCGGCCAGGGTGTCGAGCGTGCGGTCGAGGAAGTCGTCGTTCACCGCGATCTCGAGCACGGCCTCCTGGGCGAGGGTCTCGGGCATGGCAAGATCGTATTCGTGGGCGTCGCAGACGGTCATGCGTGTGACCTGAATGTCGGCGAGCGCCTGCCGGGCGTGCTCCACCTGCGCGGGCCTGAGAATCGCGATGACCAGCCGCATGCGAACCACTCCCGGGGGCCGGGCGTCATGCAGAGCCGGCGGCGACAGCGTAGCATCCACCCCTTCTGCGGGCCACGCATCGGCACGCTTCAAGACGAGAGGTGAGGGTGACGCCCGACCAGATTCGCAGTGCGTGCATGCTGTGGGGCTACGGCCCGGCCACTGTGTGTGAGCCGCTCGGTGCGTCCGGTTTTAGCGGCGTACCGCTGTTCGCCGTGCAGTTCGCGGACATTCCTGGCCGCCGCGTCCTCAAGGCCTTTTCGGCCGACTCGCCGCGTGAGCGGTGCGAGTGGGTTCATGCCCTGATGCGGCATGCCCGCGCGGCGGGCGTGACCGAGGTGCCCGAAATCCTCCCGGCTGCCAGTGGCGATACGGTCGTCACCGCTGCTGACGGCAGCCGCTACGAGCTCATCCGGTTCGTGGCCGGCAGCCCGTGCGAATCTCCGTCTTCCACCGGGGCCGCGGCGGCGATCGAAGTCGTCGGCCGGCTGCATCACGCGTTGGCGTCGCTACCGGGCACGCCTCCTGCCCGCGCTCCTTCGCCTGGCGCCGTGCGGCGGGTCGAGCAGGCCCGTGAACTCCTTCGTCGCCCCTGGGCCGAGCGGCTGAACGAACGCGGCGGGCCGAAGCTTTCCGAACAGCTGCTCACCCTATTCGAGGCCGCTGCACGAACCCTTGCATCGCCGATCGGAACCCGGGCGGTGCAGGCCGTGGCCGGGGCGGAGCCGGCGGTCGTCCCCTGCCAGGCCGTGGTCCGCGATCTCTGGAGCGACCACGTGCTGTTCGAGCCGGAGGAGCCAGCGCGGGTTGCGGGCATCGTCGATTTTCATGCAGCCGGCATCGACACGCCCCTCACCGATCTCGCCCGACTCCTGGGCAGCTGGCGACGCACCGGCTCCGACTCGCTCGTGGAGCGGTGGCAAGCCCCGCTCGCCAGCTACGAGCGGGTGCGGCCGCTCACGGCCGACGAGCGGTGGCTGATCGATTGGCTCCACGCGTCGGCCGTCATCTGTGGGCTCGACAACTGGTTTCGCTGGCTCGTGGAAGAAAGCCGTCAGTTTTCCGACGCAAATCGCGTCGCAGGCCGCGTCATGCGGCTGCTCGACGACCTGCCGGCGGCGGCCTTCTGGCTGGCGGCCGCCGGGGCTCGTGGGACCGGGAGCCGCGTTTGACCGCCGGAAATTGCAGTTTGTAGACTTTGAAGGACGAAACTCACCAGGGAAGGTGCTTCCTCCGGGCTGGCCCGTGGCGGTCGCCCCTTCGGAAGCCGAGGGCCGACATCTTGATGGAGCGACTTCCGGTCTGGTGCCGCTGGTTGGCCGCCCTGCTGGCGGCAGCCGTGGCCCCGGGCCTCTGCTACGCCGTCGATGACCCGCTGGCGGCGATCAACGCCGCCCTCGGCAGCCCGGTGCGAATCGATGCGGCCATCGAGCCGGGAACCGGTGGAAAACCCGATGTTCTGGCCGTCACGGCCAGTCTCGAGGAGGGTTGGCACCTTTACTCGCTCACCCAGAAGCCGGGCGGCCCGAAGCCGACGAAGATCGCGATCGCGGCCGACTCACCACGGCAGCTCGCCGGTGGGTTTCAGCCAGACACGCCCCCGCAGTCGCACGCCGTCGAAGACATTCCGAGCTGGAAGGGCCTCGTCGTCGAAGAGCACGCCGGCACGGTGACCTGGCGGGCGCCGCTCCAGGCCTCGTCCGGCGGAGCGAAGGAGGTCCGCGGGAGCGTGAATCTCCAGCTCTGCCGCGACAACGCCTGCCTGCCGCCGGACACGATCGCGTTTACGGCGGTGCCCGGTAGCGCCCGCGAGCCAGCGACCTCCGCAGCGGCACCCGCGACCTACCAGCCCGACCGCACCCACGCCACGGTGTCCGCGGTTCTGGGCCCGCGTCAGGGGGCGGCCGGCGCCCAGGCCTGGCCCCTTACGATCACGATCGACCCCGAGGCGGGCTGGCACGTCTACAAGCCTGGATCTTCAGCCACGAGCGAGATCGGCCAGGGCAAACCCACGATCGTGGCCGCGGGCTCCGACATGGCCGCGCGGATAGCCGCGGCCACCTCAGGCACGCTTGAACTGCCCACCTCGGCCGAGCTGCTTGCGGCTGGCGCGGTCGAGGGTCCGGTCACGCTCGCGCTCAAGCTCGCGGCCGACGCGGCGAACCGTGACCCCGTGGAATTCCTGCTCGGCTTCCAGACCTGCAGCGACACGACCTGCGATCCGCCCACCGCCGTGCGGCTGACCGTTCAGCTGTCGGATGGCGACGCTTCCGCGGCGAGCCCGATCGCGTTCACCGATGCCCGCTATGCCGAGGCCGCGAAGACGCCGCTCCCGCTCGCGTCGGCTGCGCTCGACAACAGTCCTCCGATGGCAGCAGTACAGCCCGCGCTGGCCGGCCCGGCATCCGCCTCAGCGCCGCTCACGCTGCCCGTCGTGCTGCTCATGGGGCTCGCCGGTGGCCTGATCCTCAACCTGATGCCCTGCGTGCTGCCCGTGCTCGGCCTCAAACTCATGTCGTTCGCCCAGCAGTCGGGCCAGGCCCGCCGCGACGTGTTCGAGATGAATCTCTGGTATTGCGCCGGGCTCTACGCCGTCTTCTTCGCCCTGGCGACGGCGAGCGTGGCGGCCAACATCGGCCTTGGGAGTTCGAATCTCGCCTGGGGCGAACAGTTCACGTCGGCGTCGTTCAACATCGCGATGCTCGGGATCGTGTTCGCCTTCGGCCTCTCGTTCCTGGGGATCTGGGAGCTGCCGATTCCGGGATTCATCGGCGAGCAGGCGGGGCACGTGCAGACCCGCGAAGGGCCGATGGGGGCGTTTCTCAAGGGCGTTTTGAGCACCGTGCTCGCCACGCCGTGCAGCGGCCCGTTCCTCGGGCCCGTCTTCGGCTTCACCCTCGCGCAACCCACGGCCGTGACCTACGCCGTGTTCGGTGCGATTGCCACCGGCATGGCCCTGCCCTACATCCTCGTGGGCCTGTTTCCGGGCCTCGTGAAGTTTCTGCCCAAGCCCGGGGCCTGGATGGGCACGTTCAAGGAGGTGCTGGGCTTCGTGATGCTCGGCACGGTCGTCTACCTGTTCACGTTCCTCAATTCGCAATGGTTCGTGCCCACGCTGGCCATGCTCATCGGCATCTGGATGGCCTGCTGGTGGGTCGGTCGGGCCCAGGAGCGCCAGGGAGCCGTGGGTTTCGGCCGCTGGGTGCAGGGGGCCGCTCTCGCGACGGCGATCGGCACCGCCGCGTTCATGTTCCTGGGGCCGGTGAAGAAGGTGATCGAGTGGGAGCAGCCGTTCACGCGGGCCCGGCTGGCCGAACTGCGGGAGCAGGGCTCGACGGTGATGGTCGACTTCTCGGCCGACTGGTGCCCCACCTGCAAGTTCAACCTCGCGACGGCGATCGAAACCAGACGCGTGAAATCGGCCCTCGAGAAGAACCGCGTCGTTCCGTTGCTCGCCGACTGGACCGACGGCTCGCCCGAGATCAAGCAGATGCTCGAAAGCCTGCAGAGCAAGTCGATCCCGCTGCTCGCGATCTTTCCGGCCGCGAAGCCCGGCGGCCCGCTCCCCGAGCCGATCGTGCTCCGCGACCTGATCACGGAGTCGCAGGTGCTCGAGGCCCTCGAGCGGGCCGGCCCGTCGTGCTGCCCGCCGCCCGAAATCCGCGCCGCCGCGGCGGGTACAGCGACTCCCGGCCGTTGAACGCGGGGCGTTGATCACGCACCGACCCCCCGGTTTCCACCGGGAGCTTGTACGGGAATGAAAGCCCCGCATGGAAATGCGGGGGTCGGGCCACGAATCAAAAACGACCCTGATACAACTCCACGCGACATTCGTAACGCCCGTGCGGTAATCTTGGACCGCATCATCCGTAAAAACGTCCTTCTGGGAGCCCCGTCATGGCCACTGCAACCGCCACCGCCCGCCTGCTGCCCGAAGTCGAGAAGTTTCTTTCGGAGTCGCCGCTGAAGAGCGTGATCGGCGGCAAGGACGTGGCCTCGTCAACGGGCGAAACCATGGCCACCCGCGATCCGGGCACCGGCGAGCCGATCGCCGAGTTCGCGGTGCTGACTGCGGCCGACGTCGACCGGGCCGTCAAGGCGGCTGCCGACGCGTTCAAGCGGTCCGGCTGGGCCACGATGTCGCCTGCCGAACGAGGCGTGCATCTCCATCGGCTTGCCGACGCGATCGAGAAGCACAAGCCGATCATCGGCCAGATCGAATCGCTCGACGCCGGCAAGATTCTCGGTCAGGCCCTCGGCGACGTGCAGAACTTCATCGACACGCTCCGCTACTTCACCGACATGGCGCAGCACGTGCAGCGGCGGAACGTGTTGGCCGTCGCGGGCCACGAGGCCTGGACGACCCGCAACCCGTGGGGTCCCTGCGGCTTCATCTTCCCCTGGAACTTCCCGTTCCTGCTGATCGGCTGGAACGTCTCCCCTGCCCTGGCAGCCGGCAACACCTGCGTGATCAAGCCGGCGGAAGACACGCCGCTCTCGGCGATCTACCTCGCCCGGCTGGCTCGGGAGGCCGGCCTTCCCGACGGCGTGATCAACGTCGTCACCGGGACTGGCGCCGGCGTGGGCGCCGCGCTCTCGGGCCACGCCGGCCTCAAGCGGATGAGCTTCACGGGCTCGCCCGAGGTGGGCCGGCTCGTGGGCGAGGCCTGCGGCCGCAATCTCGTGCCGGTGAAGCTCGAGCTGGGTGGCAAGGGGGCTGCGGTCGTGTTCGACGACGTGGATGTCGCGGCCACGGCCGAGAAGCTCGTGGGGGCGATCACGTTCCACACCGGGCAGGTCTGCTGCGATGCCACGCGCTGGATCGTGCACCGCTCGATCTACGACCGGTTCATCGACGAGTGCCGCACCCGGATGCAGAAGGTGCACGTGGGCCACCAGCTCGACGGGGCGTCGTCGATGGGGCCGGTGGTCAACGCCAAGCAGCGGGCCCGGGTGCTTTCCTATCTCGAGAAGGGCGTGCAGCAGGGGGCGAAGGCGGTCGTGGCCGGCGGACCCGCCGAGGTGCCGGGCCGCGACGGCTACTACGTGAAGCCCGCGCTCTTGGCCGGCACGCTCGACAACATCGCCGCCCGCGAGGAGATCTTCGGACCGGTGGCCTACCTTGCCAGCTTCTCGAGCGAGGAGGAGGCGGTGGCGATGGCCAACGACACCGACTACGGCCTGGCCAACAGCGTCTGGTCGAGTGACCTCGGCCGGGCCGCCCGTGTGGCGGAGTCGATGATCGCGGGCAACAGCTGGATCAACGCCCACAACCTGTTCCCGAAGGGCGTGCCCTACGGCGGCGTCAACAAGAGCGGCGTCGGTGGCGGCGTGAACTCGATCGAGACGCTGTTCGACTACTGGCGGAGCCAGTCGGTCGTGCGGCCGCTGTGAAGTCATCAGCAGTGGCCTCACCCAACTCGCTCCCGACGCCGGCGGCCGATTGTCGTAATTTCCGGCGTTTTTGGAGAAGGTGCCCCCTGCTCCACAAGCCCCTCGCGGCAGCGAGCGGGGTGACGCGGGCCATCACCATCCGGCCATTGGCTCAAAAGCGCTGATGGTGATCGCGACGCGTCATCCCACCGGCTTCCGCCGGGGGCTTTTGGTGGTGGCTCCCACAAGCCCCTCGCGGCAGCGAGCGGGGTGACGCGGGCCATCACCATCCGGGCATTTGCTCAAAAGCAAGCGATGTCCGCCCGACGTCAGGCCCAAGCCTTCCGCAGGAACGTGAGCCAGTTGCCGTGCATCACCTTCTCGATGTCGGCGGCTGAATAGCCTCGCCTGGCGAGCATGCCAGGCACGCGGCCGAGATCGGCGATCGTCTCGAGGTCGTGCGGGGCCTGCTCGCGGCCGAAGGCGCCGTCGAGATCGGAGCCGATGCCGATGTGGTCGGCGTTGCCCGCGATCTGGCAGATGTGGTCGAGGTGATCGAGCATCAACTCGAGGTCGCAGTCCATTTCCTTGGGCGTCGACTTTCCGCGGACCCAGCCCGGCACCATCATCCAGGCGTCGAGCGCACCGCCGATCACGGCGCCGCGGGCCACGAGCGCCTTGATCATCTCGTCGGAAAACTGCCGGTTGTGGTCCACGAGCGCGCGGCAGTTGTTGTGGCTCGCCCAGACCGGCCCTTGGAAAATCTCGAGGGCGTCCCAGAACGCGGCGTCGCAGAGGTGCGTGGCGTCGAGAATCATCCCGAGCCGGTTCATCTCGCCGATGAGTTCCCGGCCCGCGGCGTTGAGCGAGGCCGAGGCGTCGGTGCCGTGGGCGTAGCGACCGGGGCCGTAGTGGGCCGGCCCCACGGCGCGGAGGCCGTAGCCATAGGCCCGCTCGAGGTGCCCGGGCGTGATCAGTGAATCGGCCCCTTCGAGCGAGAGGATGTAGCCGATCGGCAGCCGCCCGGTGTCGCTCCCGGCGGCGATCGCCGCGAGCCACCGTGCCACGTGGGCGTCGAGGCCGCTGCGGTCGACGATCTGCACCATCTCCCCCGTCTCCTCCATGGTGCGATACCACTGAACCTGCGCCTGGGTCTGCGACCAGGCCTGCTCGGGCGAGGCCCAGCCGGGGAGCGGATTGTCGGGAGCCACGTAGCGGGCGATCTGCGTGGCCACGACGAGGCCGATGTGGCCGCGGCGGAGGTCAGGGAACGAGACCACCGCGTTGCCGCGGTCGGGCTTGTCGGTGAGGCCGCGGGCCCGCTCACGGGCGTTGAGTTCGCTGGCGGGGATCCGCAGGTCGCGGTTCCACTCCATGGCGTTCATCGAGAGATCAAGATGGGCGTCGATCGTAAACATCGGTTTGCTTTCTTATCGGCAGTTGAAAAACCAGATGATGCGGTTACCCAAGGAAGCCCGGAGCGGGAGCGACGGGATATGCATGACTGGAATCTTCAAGTCTCAACAGATCAGCCGTGCCAGCACGAGCACGCCGGCCAGGCCCACGACCGACACGATCGTCTCCATCACGGTCCAGGTCTTCAGCGTGTCGGTGAGGCTGACGTTGAAATACTCCTTGAAGAGCCAGAAGCCCGCGTCGTTGACGTGAGAGAGGGCGAGGCTGCCGGCACCGATCGCCAGCACCATGAGATTGGGATCGGCTCCGCCGTCGGCCACGAGCGGACCCAGCAGGCCGGCGGCCGTGAGCCCGGCCACCGTGGCCGAGCCGACGCACGCCCGGATCGTCGCCGTCACGATCCAGGCGAGCACGAGCGGATCGAGCGGCAGGCCCTGGAGCGCCGCGCCGATCTGCGTGTTGACGCCGCTCTTCACGAGCACTTCCTTGAATGCTCCCGATCCGCCGATCACGAGCAGGATCGAGGCCACGTCGCCGATCGCCGCGGCGAATGTGGTCATGACGGCCCCGAGCGAGCGGCCCCGCGCCAGGCCGAGCGTGACCGTCGCGAAGGCCAGCGCCGTGAGCATCACGACATCAGGATCGGAGATGAACTTCACGGCGGCCGCAGCCTGCGACTCGGCCGGCACGAGGCCGCCGACGACCGCCGTCAGCAGGAGCAATACGGCCGGTAGCAACGCCGTGACGATGCTGATCGCGGCTCCCGGGAGTTGTGATTCCGGCAGGGCCTTCGCCTCCATCCCGGCGAGCGGCCGCGCCGGAATCGACGCCACCACTTTCGCAAACACGGGGCCTGCGATTACGAGCGCCGGCACGGCGATCGCGAGCCCATAGAGCAGCGTGAGCCCGATGCTCGCCTTGAACGACGCCACGAGCGCGGTCGGCGCCGGGTGGGGCGGCAAGAGGCCGTGGGCCACGCTGAGAGCCGCAAGCGCCGGGAGCGCCACCACGAGCGGCGGAAGCCGATAGCGGTTTACGACCGCGAAGATGATCGGCACCATGAGCACGAAGCCCACGCCGTAGAAGAGCGGGATGCCCACGATGAAGCCCGTCAGGGCCATCGCCCAGGCCATTCGCCGCTCGCCGAATGCGTTGACGAGCACGTCGGCGATCCGCTGGGCCGCGCCGCTCTCGACGACGATCTTGCCGAGCATCGCCCCGGTGACGATCACGATCGC
>JBILVW010000350.1:0-3526 GCA_044370205.1 Pirellulales bacterium
CGTGCAGAACGAAGGCGACATCGGGGTCCATCCGAAGCGGCCATACCAGATCGGTTACGGCACGCTCGTGCCCAAGAAGGAGCAGTGCGCGAATCTCCTCGTGCCGGTCTGCCTCTCGTCGAGCCACATCGCCTACGGATCGGCCCGCATGGAGCCGGTGTTCATGCTGCTCGGCGACGCGGCGGCCAACGCGGCCGTGCTCGCGGCCCGTGCGAACGCGGCGGTGCAAGACGTCGACTATTCGTCACTCCGCGGCCTTCTCGAGGCCCAGGGCCAAGTGCTCGAGATTCCCTGACGTATCCCGATGTGATCCACGATGAACGTGATGCTGCGTCTCGCGGCCGCCCTGCTCCTTCTGCCTGCCGTCGTTTCAGCGGTGGAGCCGCAGCCGCCAAACGTGGTGATCGTGTTCTGCGACGACCTCGGCTACGGCGACCCGTCGTGCTACGGCGGAAAGGTGCCGACGCCGAACATCGATCGGATCGCCCGCGAAGGAGTCCGCTTCACCGATTTTCACGTGCCGCATCCGGTCTGCTCGGCCTCGCGGGCCGCGCTTCTCACCGGCTGCTACTCGCCGCGGGTGTCGATCCACGGGGCGCTCTCCCCGTCCGCCTCGCATGGCATCGCGGCCGCGGAGACCACGCTTGCCGAACTGCTCCGCGACCGCGGCTATCGCACGGCCTGCGTCGGCAAGTGGCACCTCGGCCACCTGCCCGAGTTTCTGCCCACGCGGCACGGCTTCGACGAATGGCTCGGTCTGCCCTATTCCAACGACATGTGGCCGCCCAATCGAGGCCGCGGTGAATGGCCGCCGCTGCCGCTCTTCGACGGCGAGGAGGTGATCGATCCTGACGTCACGGCCGAGGATCAGGCGACGCTCACGGCCCGCTACACGGCGCGGGCGGTGGACTTCATCGAGCGGAGTGCGAAGCCCGGCGACGGCAAGCCGTTCTTTTTGTATCTCGCCCACACGATGCCGCATGTGCCACTGTTCGTGGGCGAGGAGTTTCGCGGAAAAGCGGGCAGCGGTGTCTACGGCGACGTCGTCACCGAGATCGACGCCTCGGTGGGCGCCGTGCTCGACGCGCTCGATCGCACCGATCGCGCGAAAGACACGCTCGTCCTCTTCACGAGCGACAACGGCCCTTGGCTGCTCTTCGGGAATCACGGCGGCTCGGCCGGCACGCTCCGCGAGGGCAAGGCGACCGTGTTCGAGGGGGGCATCCGCGAACCCTGCGTGGCCCGGCTGCCGGGCGTGATCCCTGCGGGCCGCGTGAGCGACGCGCTGCTCGCATCGACCGACATCATGCCGACCGTCGCGGCGCTCACGGGCGAGCCGCTCACGCGCGATGCGGAAGGCTACAGCCTCGTGGCCGGCAAACGGATCGACGGCCACGACCGCCGCGGTGCGCTCATGGCCACGGAGCCACCGGCCGCGAGCGATGCCGTCACGCACTGGTATTACTACAAGACCGGAGAACTGCAGGCGGTCCGCCGCGGCCGCTGGAAGCTCCTTTTGCCCCACACGGCCAGCAGCATGGCAGGCCAGGAACCGGGGCGTGATGGCCGCAGCGGCAAGCCAGTGTCGCTGAAGATCGGCCGTGAACTCTACGACCTGCGTGCCGACATCGCCGAGCAGCACGACGTGGCCGCGAAGCATCCGGAGATCGTGGCCGAACTGGAGCAGGTGGCGGAGAAAGCCCGCCGCGAACTCGGTGACTCGCTCACCGGACGCACGGGCGCGGGCGTCCGACCGCCTGGCGGCACGGTGGCGTCCACCCGGCCCTGATGGCACCCGAGCGTGCTCGGGATCCTCTCCGACGATCAGCGGGCCGAAACCATCCACGCGCTCGGCAACGAGGCGATTCGCACTCCCGCCCTCGGCGACGAGCCGTTCTTCGCCTGGCTCGGATTCACGGCGCCTCATGATCCGCGGCAGGCGCCCGATGAACTCCGGTAACGCTGGGATGGCCGTGAACCGCCGATCGCGTAAGCGACCCCGCAGAGGCATAACGGCTGGCCGATTTGAAGGCGAAGCTCACAGCCGCGCAGGACGCCGCAGACGAGCCGCTGCGCGAGCGGCCCGGGGGCATCGTCCCCGGGCTTTCGCCCGTGGCTGGTCTACTGGAGGGCAAAACCCTTACTTAAAAACTGGTGTCATTCATGGGGGCAGGTCGCCCCGGCGACGCCCCTACTCTCGGCGCAGGCCGCCCAGCTTCTCGCCGCTCGCCGACGGTGCGGTTGGGCGGACTCTGCCGGCGAGGGCCGTCCAGCATGGATCGCCGCCCCTGGTCGGCCGATCCAACATCTGTGGTGTGGTCGTTCGTGTCCGGCGGCCGACGGGTGGGTGGCTGCCAGGGAGCAAATACCAGATGCGGGTCATGTGGGCCGTCTTGCCGTGCCTGGCCGTGCTCCTCGCAGCCCCGGCCGTACTGGCAGACGACACAACCAACGCCCGCCGCACGCCGATCGTCCGGGCGATCGAGTCCCAGCGGGACGCCGTCGTCAACATCCACGGCCAGAAGCTCGTGGGCAACTCGACCGACGCCGACGGCGAGCTGCGGCGGGTGAACGGCATGGGCACCGGCGTGATCGTCGATCCGCGGGGCTACGTCGTCACGAATTACCACGTCGTCGAGGGCGTGCGACGGATCGAGGTGACGCTGGCCTCGGGCCGCACCACTGCCGCCACACTCGTATCCCACGACCCGCGGACCGACCTCGCCGTGATCAAGATCACGGTGGACGAGCCGCTCAAAGTGGTGACGATCGGCACCTCGAGCGACCTCATGATCGGCGAGACCGTGCTCGCGCTCGGCAATGCATACGGCTACGAACACACCGTCACCCGCGGCATCATCTCGGCCCTTCATCGGAGCGTCGAGGTGAGCCGCACGCAACACTACGACGATCTCATTCAGACCGATGCCAGCATCAACCCCGGCAACTCGGGCGGCCCGCTGCTCAACATCAACGGCGAGGTGATCGGGATCAACGTCGCCGTGCGGGCCGGCGCGCAGGGCATCGGATTTGCGATCCCGATCGACCGCGTGCTCGACGTGATCACGAAGCTCATCTCCGTGGAACGGGTCGACAACACCTGGCATGGACTCGTGACCCGGGGCACCGGCAGCCGCGGCGTCGTGGTCGAGTCGGTGCGTGGTGAGAGCCCGGCGGCGAGCGTGGGCGTGAAGGCTGGCGACGTGATCGTGCAGGTGGGCGACGTGGCGGTCGTGCGGCAATTCGACATCGAGCGGGCGTTGCTCGGCCGGAAGGCCGGTGAGGCGGTACCCGTGACGCTCGTGCGGGCCGGCGCCGAGGAGCGGCTCACGCTGCCGCTCGCATCGGTCCGCCGCGATGCCGAGTCGATCGACGAGCGGAGCTGGAAGGAGCTCGGCGTGCGGCTGGCAGCATTGCCGCCGTCCAAGGTGCAAAAACTCCAGTCGCAGTACCGGGGCGGGCTGTCCGTCGTGGAGGTGCGTCCCGAGGGGCCCGCGGCCGAGCAGGGCATCCGGGAAGGCGACAT
>JBILVW010000351.1:0-3519 GCA_044370205.1 Pirellulales bacterium
AGATCGCAGGCGGTCGGCTCACAGGCCACGCCCCGCGGCACCCACCGCCGCCCCTCGAGCCACAGCGACCGGCCGCGGATGCCAGAGCGTCGCAGGCCGATGCGTCGGGTGCATTCGGCGACGGTTCGCCCGCCGGCAGTCGCCCGCACGTCGAGCCGGTAGAGATTCGGCAACTCCGGCGTCCAGAACGCCGGCTCCGTCAGTAGGGTCTTCGCGAGCAGGCCGGAGCCGCTCCCGCCGAGATCGTTGAGCGGTGCCGCCACCGGAAGCGTGATCGACCGGCGGCACTCGGGACCGGAGAGCGTGCCCGCGAGCTGCACCGGCCCGGCAGCATCCGGTGTCGCTGCCCGCACGAATACCTCGGCCCGCATGTCGTCACAGGGGCCGAGCACGACCTGCACCACGAGCGGGGGCACCGTGCTGCCTCCTTCGCGATCGGTCACGACGGAGCCCCTTCGGCAAACCGTTCCTTCGCCATCGTGACGAGCTGCCGCAGGTCGAGTTTGCCCGACCCCAGAATGGGCAGCTCCTCGATCTCCGCGAAGCTGTCGGCCGAAGGGATCCAGAGGTTTGGCAGACCGAGCTCGCCGAGCTTCTTCACGATGTCCCGCGGCTGCTGGCTGGTCGGCAAGTGGAACACGATCAGCCGCTCCCCCTTCGCCCGGTCGGGCACGGCCGTCACCACGGCCACCAGCTCGCCGTCGGCCGCCCCCAGCTCGGCATTCACCGCCTCCTCGATCGTGAGGTGCGGCACCATCTCGCCGCCGATCTTCGAGAACCGGCTCTCACGGCCAGTGATCGTGATGAAGCCCTCCGGATCGAGCCTGGCGATGTCGCCCGTGGAATACCACCCATCCTTGACCACCTTCGCCGTGAGGTCGGGCCGGTCGAGATACCCCTGCATCACGTTGGGGCCGGAGATCCAGAGCAGCCCCTCCTCGCCGATCGGCAACTCCTTGCCGCCGTCGCGGTCGGTGACCTTCGCCCGCGAGCCGAGGATCGGCTGGCCGACCGTTCCCTCGCGGGCATCGACCGGCCGCCCCGGCACATGACGGGCCGGCGGCACGTTGGCCGCCACCAGTGGCGAAAGCTCGGTCGCGCCATACGCCTCGCTCGGCCGCACGCCGAACTTCTTCTCGAACGCATCGCAGACGTCCGTCGGCAGCTTCTCCGCCGCGCCGAACACCGCCTCGAGTGTCGCAAAATCCTCGGCCGGCGTCCGCCGCGTGTAGATCCGCAGGAACGTGGGCGTGGCCATGAGGATCGTGGCATGGTGCTCCCGGGCGAGCTTGCCCACCACCTGCGCGTCGCGAGGGTCGGTGTGGTAGGCGACGGCCGGATCGAGCGTCAGCGGCGTCCAGAGCGTGGTCGTGTAGCCGTAGGAATGGAAGAACGGCAGCACGCCCAGCGCCACGTCGGCCGGCGAGAGGTGCAACAGATGGTCGATCGCCCGCACGTTCGACCCGACGTTCTCCTGCGTGAGCACCACACCCTTCGGATCACCGGTCGATCCCGACGTGAAGATCACGGTGAGCACGTCGTCGTCTTTGATCCGGTCGAGGCCGAGCAGCTTTTCCAAGATGGAGATCGGCGTGACCGTCGCATGCACGAACGCCAGGAGCTTGTCCGCAGCCGTGAGCTGTTTCCGCAGCTCGCCCGCATCGAGCATCTTCTCGCCAACCTCCAGCTTCACCCGCGCGAGAAACATCGGGCTCGAGATCACGTGCTTCAGCCGGGCCCGCTCGATGCAGAGATCGAGGATCGATTGCGAGGCGGTGTAGTTGAGGTTCACGGCCACGCGGCCGGAGAGGGCGAGCGCCGCATTGACGATCGCGGCCCCGGCCGTCGGCGGCAGGAGCACGCCCACCATCTTCTCGTCGGGGCCGAGCACCCGCTCCAGCACGCTCCGGGCCGCAAAGATGCGGAGGAGCAATTCGCGGCCGGTGAGCCGTGTGCCGAGCGAGTCGGCCATCTTGAGTCGTCGGGCCGCCGATCGGCAGGCCCGCAGCATTCGGCGCTGAAGAATCATCTGGGGTACAACCTCTGAAAGGGCATGTGCTTTTCTGCTCAACTCGCTCAAGCCGCCGGCCTGGGGCACGTGCTCGCCGCCGGCGGATTTTGTCGACGCAGACTCGATATACGTGGTGGGGCAACACGGGCAATTCACCGGCGGCTGCGCGCGACCCCAGGCCGGCTCCGTGTCTACCTGTTGCCGGCTCCGAGTCTGCCGTTTGCCAGGCCGTTGATCGCTGTAAGGTAGCGAAAATCGATCGGTTCCTCATTAGAATCCCGGTTTTGCCGACCTGCCACGCTGAATGGACTCCTGCATGCCTCGCTACCAGCCCTCCCGAATCGAACCCAAATGGCAGGCCTGGTGGGAGGCGCACGGCACCTTCGCGACGCCGCGGCTGCCCGCCGGCCGCAAGCTCTACGCGCTCGACATGTTTCCCTACCCGAGCGGCGACGGGCTGCACGTCGGCCACCCGGAGGGCTACACCGCCACCGACATCGTCTCGCGGTTCGAGCGGATGCGGGGCACGAGCGTGATGCACCCGATGGGCTTCGACGCCTTCGGGCTGCCCGCCGAGGAATACGCGATCCGCACTGGCACGCCGCCGCGCGAAAGCACCAACCGCAACATCGAGACCTTCACCCGCCAGCTCAAGATGCTCGGCTTCAGCTACGACTGGAACAGGGCGTTGGCGACGACCGATCCCGAATACGTCCGCTGGACGCAGTGGATCTTTCTGGTGCTCTTCGACACCTGGTTCGATCCGATGCAGCAGAAGGGGCGGCCGATCGCGGAACTGCCGATTCCGCCCGCCGTGGCCGCGGAGGGAGAGCCGGCCGTCGCGAAGTATCGCGACTCGCACCGGCTCGCCTACCAGTCGGAAGCGCCGGTCAACTGGTGCCCCGCACTCGGCACGGTGCTCGCCAACGAAGAGGTGATCGGCGGCGTGAGCGAGCGGGGCGGCCATCCGGTGGTCCGCATTCCGCTCCGCCAGTGGATGCTGCGGATCACCTCGTATGCCGATCGGCTGGAGAAGGAACTGGAGGGGCTCGACTGGCCTGCGAGCATCAAGAAGCTGCAGTGCGACTGGATCGGCCGCAGCACCGGCGCGGAGGTCGATTTTTGGGTGCCGCCGGCCGGTGCGGCCGGAGGGTCGTTCGAGACGTGGAAGGCGGCGCGGGCCGCGGCCGGATTTCCCGAGAAGCCGCGCGGCGATGCGTTGCGGATCTACACGACGCGACCCGACACGCTCTACGGCGTGACCTACATGGTGATCGCGCCCGAGCATCCGTTCGTTGACTCGCTCGCCACGCCCGAGCAGCGGCCGGCCATCGACGCCTACCGAGAGGCGGCGTCCCGCAAGAGCGACCTCGACCGCACCGACCTTGCCCGCGAGAAGACGGGCGTGTTCACCGGATCGCACGTCATCCATCCGCTCACCGGCAGGCCCGTACCGGTGTGGGTGGCCGACTACGTGCTCGCGACCTACGGCACCGGCGCCATCATGG